>DASXBH010000034.1:0-7435 GCA_036491775.1 Candidatus Acidiferrum sp. | reverse complement strand
AGCGGGCGGAGCAGGACGCCGCGGTCGAGGAAAAAGTTGTAGAGCTTGGGGCGGAGCGAGGAGAGATAGCCAGGATCGTCGACGCGGAGTTCGAGAGCGGCAACGGTGCCGATCTGGCGGGTGTCGCCGACTTGATGGAAGGTGCGGAGATGGGCGAGGCGTTCTGAGTGAATGCGGGCGATGGAAGAGATGCGATCGAAGACCGGCTCGTCGTCGAAAATCTGGAGACTGGCGTTGGCGGCGGCACAGGCGAGCGCGTTCCCGGTGTAGGAATGGCCGTGATAGAAAGTGTGGAGGCGATTTTCGCTGCGAAAGGCGGCCTCGACGCGGTCGGTGCAGAGGGTGACGCCCATGGTGAGGAATCCACCGGTGATGCCTTTGGAGACGCACATCAAGTCCGGAGTGATGTTGGCGAGATCGCAGGCAAACATTTTGCCGGTGCGGCCGAAACCGGTGAGGACTTCATCGGCGATCAGCAGAACATCATGACGCGTGCAGAGGGCGCGAACTTTCTGCAGGAATTCGACGGGGTGGATGATCATGCCGCCGGCGCCCTGAAGAAGAGGCTCGACGATGACAGCGGCGATCTGGTCGCCGCGCTCAGCCAGGAGTTGTTCGAGTTGGTGGACGCACTCGATGTGACACGTCTCGCGCTTCAGGCCGACGGGACAACGGTAGCAATAAGCGGAGTGCACGCGATGAACGGGATAACGCATGGACTGAAACGGCTCGGTGAAGGGCGATTCGTCGCTGACGGACATGGCACCGGCGGTGTCACCGTGATAGCCATGGGAGAGCGCGACGATTTCACGTTTTTCGGGGCGGGCGAGATTCTGGAAATACTGGACGGCGAGTTTTAGGGAGACTTCGACGGCGGTGGAGCCATCGTCGGAAAAGAAAAGATGAGTGAGATCAGGGGCGAGCCATTTGCGGAGGCGGGTGGCGAGTTCTTCCGCAGCATCCTGGGTGAATCCGGCCAGTATAACGTGTTCGAGTTTACGGGCCTGTTCGGCAATGGCGGCGGCGATGCGGGGATTGGCGTGTCCGTGAAGATTGACCCACCAGGAGGAGATGGCGTCGATAATTTTGCGGCCGTCCGCAGTGTGAAGATAGACACCTTCGGCGCGGGCAACGCGAATGGGAGAAGGGTCGAGGAGTGAGTTGGTGAAGGGGTGCCAGATTCGCAGCGGAGCACTCATTGCGAGAAGGCGGAACGATCGAAGTGATTCAGGAAGACTTGCATGAGTGCGGTGCGATGCAGATTGGGGAGGCGAGGAATTTCCCCGATGACGCGGACGTGGCCAAATTTTTCGACAGTGTCACGATTTTCGCGGTTCTGGTCGCCAATTAGCACGACGCCGTGCACAGGAAGTTCGGCGGCATGAAGAGCTGCGAGTGTGAGTAGCGTGTGATTGATGGTGCCTACGCCGCTGCGTGCGGCGAGAATCACCGGCAATTTGAATTTGACCATCATGTCGAGCATGAACTGTTTGCCGTTGATGGGAACGAGGACGCCGCCGGCTCCTTCCACAATAAGCCAATCGTTAGTGAGGCTGGGCGGAAGATTGATGCGACCAAGGTCGATTTCGACGCCGGCCCACCGCGCGGCCAGATCAGGCGAAACGGGCGGTACGAATTTGTAGACTTCGTCGAGAGTGCGATCGGTGCCAATGCCTGCGAGGCGCATAACGGTGACACGATCGGAGCCTTCCAGGGTGCCGGTCTGGATCGGCTTCCAGTAGACGGCATCGAGTGCGGCGCAGAGTAAGGCGGAAAGCGTGGTCTTGCCAACGCCGGTGTCGGTGCCGGTGATGAAGAAGTGACGCCTCATGCGTGTCTCGCGATTGCCGGCAACTGATGCGCGAGGTGCCAGGCGGAGAGGGATTGGGCTAATCGATGCAACTCGTCTTCGGATATGAGAGTGGTGAGCGACAGGCGCAGGCGAGAACGGCCATCGGGAACGGTGGGAGGACGAATGGCACGGACGGCAAAACCGTCGCGCTGGAGATGGTCAGCGGCGGAGAGTGCAGCGTCATTGGCGCCGAGGACCACGGGAATAATCTGGCTGGCGCCGGCGGCGACATCAAATCCCGCAGCGCGTAAAGTTTTGCAGAAGCGCGAGGCGTGATCGAGGAGCGAGTGGCGGTCCGCATCCATGGTGGCGGAAATCTCGAGAGCAGCAGCGATTTGATGAGCGAAGTAGGGCGGCAGCGCGGTGCTGAAGATAAAGGTGCGAGCGTGATTGATCAGGTGCTGCTTCAGTTCGACCGGGCCACAGACGAACGCGCCGGCACAGGCGAGGGCTTTGCCACAGGTGTGAACGCTGGCAAGCAGTTGAGTGTGGATTCCAGCCTGCACGGCCAAGCCGCGGCCTGCCGGGCCATGAACGGCGGTGGCGTGAGCTTCATCGACGATGAGCGCGGCGCCATATTTTTCAGCGAGAGCAGCGATTTGCTGGAGTGGAGCGACGTCGCCATCCATGCTGAAGATAGTTTCGGTGACGACGACGCGACGCCACGGTGCGCCGGCTTCCTGGCGCAGAGCAGTTTCTAAAAAGTCGAGGTCGAGATGGGGGTAGATGGTTTTGCGCGCACCGGACAAGCGAATGCCGTCGATGAGGCTGGCGTGGTTGAGCGAATCGGAATAAACCGAGTCATCCTTCGTAAGAAGCGAGGAGAGTAAGCCCATGTTGGCGGCATAACCACTGCCGAAGAAAAGAGCGGACTGAGTGCCGGCAAATGTGGCGAAAGTGGATTCGAGGTGGTGCCAGTCTTCAGTTTGACCGGAGAGCAGGCGCGAGCCGGTGCCGCCTACCCGAGAAGAGTTTTGCACGGCCTGGACGGTAGCCGCGCGGAGCGCGGGATGCTGCGCGAGGCCAAGATAATCGTTGGAACAGAAGTTCACGCCATGAATCTGGGCAAGGCTGCGCAACTGGTGACGGTCTTTGAGCGCGCGCAGACCTTTTCCCAGGCTGGCTTTCCACGTGGATAGAACGTCAGACGGCATGCGACTCAAGAGGTTTCAGGCCCAGAGTCTGCAAAAGCTGCTCGTCTTCATCTGGGCCGGGATTGGGAGTAGTAAGAAGTTTTTCGCCAACGAAAATGGAGTTGGCACCAGCCAGGAAGCAGAGAGTAACGGCTTCCGGGGAAAGCTGCTTGCGGCCCGCGGCGAGGCGGACGCGCGAAGACGGCATCAAAATGCGAGCGGTAGCAATGGCACGCACCATTTCGAGCGGATCGAGGGCGGGCACAGAGGCGAGAGGCGTGCCTTCAACGCGCACCAGCATGTTGATGGGTACGCTTTCCGGGTGCGGATTGAGGGTGGCCAGTTGTTGCAAGAGGCCGACGCGATCGCTTTCTTTTTCGCCCATGCCGAGGATTCCGCCGCAACAGACGGTTATGCCAGCTTTGCGGACAGCAGCGAGAGTGCGAAGTCGCTCGTCGTAGACGCGCGTGGTGATAATCGAGCCGTAGAATTCGGGTGAGGTATCGAGATTATGGTTGTAGGCGGTAAGTCCGGCTTCTTTCAGGCGCTCGGCCTGAGCATCGGTAAGCATGCCAAGGGTGCAGCAGACTTCCATGCCGAGAGAGGAGACGCCACGAACCATTTCCAGAACCTTGTCGAATTCCCTGCCCTGCGGAGCTTCGCGCCAGGCAGCACCCATGCAGAAACGAGTGACGCCACGAGCGACGGCATCGCGAGCTACGCCGATGACATGTTGCGGATCGAGAAGGCCTTGGCGCTCGACGTCAGCATCGTAGTGGGCGCTCTGCGGGCAATAGGCGCAATCTTCGGGACAGCCGCCGGTTTTAATGGAGATGAGTTGGCAGGTTTGCACGCGATCAGGGGCGTGATTTTGGCGGTGCACCGTTTGAGCGCGGAAAACCAGATCGGGAAGTGGAGTGTGATAGATGGCATCCACTTCGGGCCGAGTCCAATCGTGTTTCAGCGAGTACGGTGAGACATTGTTGGGCGCTAAGGCGCTCGATTCATTCATCTTCTGGGTCGCCTGACGGAATAAGAAAAGTAAGCCAACGTTAGCACTACATACTAACACTGGTGTGCGGCGGAAAGCATTTTGGAAAATAAAGAATTGTGAAGTTGGGCCGGTGAATGCAGGGAGAAAGGGGAGAGTAGGAGAAGAGAGAGTATGGTGAAAGGTTTGACCGACCATTAGCGAAATGTTATAAATCGGTATTCCTATCGACCCTTTGAGTCGGCATGATAGGGGTTGTGCCGAAGTGGATCTGACCCGCCCAGGGTCTGAGGGCGTGCCAACAAAGGGCTGAACAGTTTTCCCGTCCTGTATGAATTACGGGAGTCTTTCCGGAGAACGGAGAGTCGCTCCTCCCGACGCGGGTGAATGGTTAGGAGCGTTTACCGCGCCTGTGCCGGGGGTGGAATGGTGTGTGGGCTCAAGTCGAGAATGCCAGAGCGCGATTGATCGCAGTGAATCGAAAATCGCCGGGGCAAAAACGAACGAAGTGATTCCTCTTGGAGGTCTTTCCATGTGCAATACGGTTAAAGCTGCCTGCGCGAGTGTGGGCAGTTTGACGAGACGAATTTCCGGCGGAGCGCTGTTGCTGCTGATGGGCGCCGGCACGCTGCTGGCGAAACCCGCGGATGAAGCAGTGGGCGGCGAAGCAGGGCTGAAGCTGCCGGATTTGTCGCAAGTGAATTTTCTGGGAGGAATCGACGGGCACAAGTTGCTGATGTATGGAATTTTGATTTGCGTGTTCGGGCTGCTGTTTGGGATGACGATTTTTAACCGGCTGAAGAATATGCCGGTGCATCGGTCGATGCGGGAAATTTCGGAATTGATTTATGAGACCTGCAAGACGTACCTGGTGACGCAGGGGAAGTTTTTATTGCTGTTGTGGGTATTCATCGCGGTGGTCATTTGTTTGTACTTTGGGTGGCTCTCGCCGGTGCCCAACAAGCCGGTGACGCTGACGCTGCCGATTATTTTGCTTTTCAGCCTGGTGGGAATCGCGGGCAGCTACGGAGTGGCGTGGTTCGGGATTCGGGTAAACACGTTTGCGAATTCGCGCACGGCGTTTGCGAGTTTGCGCGGGAAGCCGTATCCGATTTATCACACGCCGCTGGAAGCGGGCATGAGCATCGGAATGATGCTGATCAGCGTGGAATTGCTGATGATGCTGTTCATTCTGTTATTTATTCCGGGCGATTACGCGGGGCCATGCTTTATCGGATTCGCGATTGGCGAGTCACTCGGGGCGGCGGCGTTGCGTATTGCGGGCGGCATTTTCACGAAGATTGCGGACATCGGGTCGGACTTGATGAAGATTGTGTTCAAAATCAAGGAAGACGATGCGCGGAATCCAGGCGTGATTGCGGATTGCACCGGCGACAACGCGGGCGATTCGGTAGGACCCAGCGCAGACGGATTCGAGACGTATGGCGTGACCGGCGTGGCGCTGATCACGTTTATTTTGCTGGCGATCAGCCCGGGACATTTTCTGCCTGCGGGCGTGACGATGCAGACGGCGTCGAGCGCGATGATCGACCGCGCAACAACGCTGGCGAACACGGTGCAGGTACAACTGCTGGTATGGATCTTCATCATGCGCATCATGATGCTGATTGCCAGCGCGGGCGCGTATTTCATCAACGGGATTATCGCCAAGGCGCGTTACGGCAATGCAGACAAAATGAATTACGAGGCGCCACTGACGTCGTTGGTGTGGATCACGTCGTTCGTGTCGATTGCGCTGACGTATCTAGTTTCGTCGCAGATTGTGCCGTCGTTGAATGGAGATAGCTCGCTGTGGTGGAAGCTGGCGACGATTATTTCCTGCGGAACGCTGGCGGGCGCATTGATTCCCGAGTTAGTGAAGGTGTTTACGTCGACGGAATCGCGGCACGTCAAGGAAGTGGTGAGTTCGGCGGAGGAAGGCGGAGCATCACTGGGGATTTTGTCGGGATTTGTGGCCGGCAATTTTTCGGCGTACTACATCGGACTAGCGATGGTGCTGCTGATGTCGGTGGGCTACCTGATCAGCAATCTGGGATTGGGAACGCTGATGATCGCCGCGCCGGTGTTTGCATTTGGCTTGGTGGCGTTTGGATTTTTGGGGATGGGACCGGTAACCATCGCGGTGGATTCGTATGGACCAGTGACGGACAACGCGCAATCGGTGTACGAGTTATCGCTGATTGAGCAGGTGCCGAATATTCACGGAGAGTTGAAGAAAGATTACAACATCGATGTGAACTTCGAGGTTGCCAAAGAAATGCTGGAAGCTAACGACGGAGCCGGGAACACGTTCAAGGCGACGGCCAAGCCGGTATTGATTGGCACGGCGGTGGTGGGCGCGACCACGATGATCTTTTCAATCATCATGGGCTTGACGCACGGGCTGACTGTGGACGTAAATAAGCTTTCGCTGCTGCATGCACCGTTTGTGCTCGGCTTAATTACGGGTGGTGCGATGATTTACTGGTTTACGGGCGCTTCGACGCAGGCGGTGACGACCGGAGCGTATCGCGCAGTGGAGTTTATTAAGGCGAATATCAAGCTGGAAGGCGTGACCAAGGCGAGCGTGGCAGACAGTAAAAAAGTGGTGGAGATCTGCACCAAGTATGCGCAGAAGGGCATGTTGAACATCTTTATTGCGGTGTTCTTTGCCACGCTGGCGTTTGCGTTTCTGGAGCCATTCTTCTTCATCGGGTATTTGTTCTCGATCGCGATTTTCGGCTTGTACCAGGCGATTTTCATGGCCAATGCGGGCGGGGCTTGGGACAACGCGAAGAAAATTGTGGAAGTGGAACTGAAACAGAAAGGCACGCCGCTGCATGATGCGACGGTGATTGGCGACACGGTAGGCGATCCGTTTAAGGATACGTCTTCGGTGGCGTTGAACCCGGTCATCAAATTCACAACGTTGTTTGGATTGCTGGCCGTGGAACTGGCGGTGCAGATGACGGCGACACAGGGAGACACCTTGACGCATATTTTGGCGGCAGCGTTCTTTGTGGTGTCGTTTGTGTTCGTGTACCGGTCGTTCTACGGAATGAGGATTCGCGGGTCGGCGGCGAACTGACCGGAATACTCAGCGGCAAGGATTGAGGGATATGTAAGATCGAAGGGGCGGCGTGCTTGCCGCCCTTTTTGTTTTGGCTCGGGGCGCAGTCGGCGCGTGGGTTAGGTGCGAATTAGGTTTAGTTGGGGTTTTAGTTTGGGGTCGAAGCCGGGGAAGACTGGGGCCAAGTCTTTGACGCCCAGGTGGCGAGTGAGAATTTCGCTGACCACAGTGCGGAAATCGGTGGTCAAGGCGAGATCGCGGCCTTCGTTTAGTTGGTGATCGTCGAGGCCGGGCCACTTGCCGTAGACATGGCCGCCTTTGACATCGCCACCCATGACGAACATGCAGTTGGCATGGCCATGGTCGGTGCCGCGATTGCCGTTTTCTTT
>DASXBH010000033.1:0-15235 GCA_036491775.1 Candidatus Acidiferrum sp. | reverse complement strand
CGTCAGCTTGATTGGGTGAAAACCAGCGGATTGATCAGCCCACGCTACTGGTCGAATCTCCCCGCGGGCGAAGTTTTCACCACGCCCGAAACGGTGGATGGCACGTTTGTCTGCGATGCAACAGCTGGCGATTACTTTAATGGGAAGTACGGAGACCTGCAGAACACGCCGTTGGTGCTGAAAATTGAAGGCGGGCGGCTGGTGCATGCGGAATGCGAGCGTAAAGATCTGGAAGAAGAGTTCTGGAAATATTGCCACACTGACGAAAACAGCGACCGGGTGGGCGAACTGGCGTTTGGCACCAACCTGGGATTGTCGCGGATGATTGGCATCTTGCTACAGGACGAAAAATTTCCCGGCGTTCACATCGCGTTTGGCGATCCTTATGGCAGCCAGACGCATGCGAATTGGAAATCAGGCACGCACGTGGACGTGCTGACGCGCAACTGCGATGTATGGATTGATGACGATCAAGTGATTGAAAAGGGCCAATACCAACTGGATCACCTCGGCCTGGCCTAACCCACCTACGTTAAATTTGAACCAAGAGTTCAGTTCAGAACAATCTGCCGACGTATTCACGCATTTCGTGTTTCCAGAAGGGCCAATCGTGGCCGCCTTGGGGACCCCAATCGTCCACCGAATGGCGAATGCCTTTGCTGGCGAGAATTTCTGACAGCCGATAGGTGGGGCCGCTCTTCTCCCATGGCCCGGTGCCGGTGATCAGGTGAATATCACAGGAAGCCAACTGCTGATAGAACCAGGGGTCGGATAGGTTCGCGAGATAGTCGACGGGATTATTGAAATAAAAATTATCGTCGTACATTCCATCCATGAAATTCCGCAAATCGTACACGCCCGACATCGCGAAGCATTTTTTGAAAACGTCTGGATGTTTGAAGAGCGAATTTGCGGCATGGTAAGCGCCAAAGGAAGCGCCCATGGTGGAGATGGCGACGCGCGACTGGCAACTCTGCCATATGAGCGGCACCACTTCTTCGGTGAGATAAGAATCGAAAACGGACTGGACGTAGCTGCGATGAAATGGATGCGCGCCCTTATTGTAAAAGCTCAGGCCATTGATGGAGTTGATACTGTAGATCTTGACGCGTCCGGCATCGATGAAATCGGCCAGCGCGGCAATCATCCCCTGCCCTTCCATTTCCCACTCGTCGCCAGCACTGGTGGGAAACGTCAGAATCGGAGCGCCCCAATGGCCGTAGACAACGACGCCAAGATCCAGACCAAGGCGGGGCGAATGCCAGCGGTGATATTCACGTTTCATCGAGAGCCTTCTCTCTTCGGATGAAGAGTATGCCAGTCACTCCGCGATGCTGCAAGAAACGGGGCGGAGCGGGAACGGGACCACGGCTGTGAGTCTCTTTTGGCCGCAAAACAATGGGTAAATTGAAATTCAGGAGTATAGGCACGCTCAATAGCTTTTCTTGGCGTTGGAGGCTACCCACGCATGAAACGCAGCCAATGATTCGTAGCGCAGGATCTGCTTCATTGGCAAACGGCGCAGGTTGGTCGGACGGCGCAGCTCTTCATAGATGAATGCATCATCGAATCCCGCGGCTGCCGCATCGGCTGCATTGGCTCCAAAGAAAATATGAGCAGGGCGTGCCCAGTAAATAGCACCCAGGCACATGGGACAAGGCTCGCACGAAGTATACAGATCACAGCCGGTGAGCTGAAAATCGCCAAGCACGCGGCAGGCCTCGCGGATGGCAACGATTTCGGCGTGTGCAGTAGGATCGTGGTTGCCGGTGACCTGGTTCGCGCCTTCTGCGATGATTTTGTTGTCTTTGACGATCAGTGCGCCGAACGGGCCGCCGCGTCCGGACGTGACGTTTTCGACGGCAAGCGCGATGGCACGCTGCATAAAGACTTCGGACATGGAGCGAGGATCCTCGTAGTCTAGAGTGCCGTGATAAGCTGCTTTTCTCAATCAGAATCGCGCGCCGGGCGCAACGAAAGAGTGTGGCTGTGATTACAAAGCTGGTCTGGCTACTAGCAAGTGCGGTGCTTATCAGCCTTGGGACAATTGGCCTTTCTTTCGGCATGGCCCTAAGGCAACGAAGTATCGCAAGAAGCTTTCTGAGAGATTTTAGCAACTTGCGAGTTGGCAGCTCAACGTTTGACGATGCTCAACGGGTTGCCAATAAGTATGGAGGAATCCCTTGGTACACGAGTGACGGGAATTTGAAGTGCGACTTCCGGGAGTGTGAATTAAAATTTATCTTTGAGAATAATTCGCTCACACGTTTACGGCTGGCGCGTTATGTAGCTTTAATTGGAAAAGTATCAGTGAGGAATGGGCTCGTTTCCGGTCGTGAGATTAGCTTCGTGAAGGATACTGGCAGTTTCAATCCTTTAGAATTTGATGTGGTCGAGGGGGAGACTTGGACCCGACAATTGAGGCCACCGCTCCAGACAGACTGCGGGCTGAGAAGGCTCAATGTCGACACTTCTGGGAACGCTCACACAGTTAAAATTATACTATGTGATTCGTCCACGGCCGAGCAGCTAAGTCGTGCTCATGCGCTCGACGTTTCGTGTCTCGCAAAGTTATTCGGGTGCAACGATCCTAACGCGATGTTTCCTCCGGGTGTCCCGTACCGTGGCGTGCCCTCTCAGACTCATTCTGATGACTGGTAGGTTCGCCGGGGCTCCAATTCAAGAAGGCCAAAAGTCGAGTTCCATAATCTACGTTCCAACTTCACAGTCCTCGCCGACTACACTTTTCAGAATATGGCGCAGTTGCAACCAGGCGAAATGCAGGTAGGATATAGGTCGTGTGTGGTTTATCGGCTATTTTCGTAGCTTCATATCAGGTGAACAAATGATCCGAATCGATAATGTGAGCCGTCGCGGATTTCTGGCAGGAATGGTGGGCACGGGTGCGCTGGTGTTGGGCGCGCGTTTTGTAGGTAGCTCGTGGATCGAGACTACTTCCGCAGCCGCCAGTGACAGTCCGATGGCCAAGGCAGTGCTGCAACCCAACGTGTATCTTGCGATTGACACGGACGGGACGGTTTTTATCGTGGCGCATCGCTCGGAAATGGGCAGCGGCGATCGAACGGGCCTGCCAATGATCGTGGCGGACGAGTTGGATGCCGACTGGCAACGGGTGAAAGTGGTGCAGGCCACCGGCAACGAAAAGTTTGGCGACCAAGATACGGACGGCTCGCACTCGGTACGCAGCTTCTGGGATGCGTTGCGCGAATCGGGAGCCAGCGGGCGATTGATGCTGGTGCGCGCGGCGGCGCAAACCTGGGGCGTCCCGGAGAGTGAATGCACCACGGAATTACACTCGGTAGTTCACAAAGCGAGCGGAAAAAAACTTAGTTACGGCGAACTGGCGGCCACCGCGGCGAAATTGCCGGTGCCCAAAAAGGAGGAAGTGCAGCTGAAGTCGCGGGACAGCTGGCGGTACATCGGTAAGCCAAAATCCGGGTACGACCTGAAGGATATGTCGACCGGGAAAGCGATGTACGGGCAGGACACGCGGATGGACGGGATGTTGTATGCATCGATCGCGCACCCGCCGGTGTTCGGCAGCGCAGTGAAGAACGTGGACGACAGCGCGGCGCTGAAAGTTTCGGGCGTGAAGCAGACGGCAACTCTCGAGTGTTTCAAGCCGCCGATTGGTTATCAGGCGCTGGGCGGAGTGGCGGTGATCGCGGATAACACCTGGGCCGCCTTCCAGGGCAAGAAAAAATTAAAAGTGGAATGGACGAAGAGCGAGCATAGCGTATGGAATTCTGATCCGTATCGCAAGGAACTGGAAGACACGGCGCGGAAGCCGGGGCAAGTAGTGCGCGAAAACGGCAATGTTGACGATGCATTTAAACAGGGCGGGAAAGTCGTTGAGGCAGGCTATTACGCGCCGATGCTCGCGCATGCTTCGATGGAGCCTCCGGCGGCGTTGGCGGTGTATCGCGATGGAAAAGTGGAAGCTTGGGCAGCGACGCAGAGTCCGCAGGGCGCCGCGGAAGCAGTGGCGGGCGTGCTGGGCCTGAAGAAGGAAGATGTGACGGTTCACGTTACGCTGCTGGGCGGCGGATTCGGCCGCAAATCATTTCCCGACTTTATTTGCGAGGCGGCGGTACTTTCGAAGAAAACCGGGAAGCCGGTAAAGGTGGTTTGGAGTCGCGAAGACGACATCAAGTTCGACACGTTCCATTCGGTTGCGGCGATGTATTTCAAAGCTTCGCTGGGAGCGGATGGCAAGCCGACAGCGTGGCTGCAACGCAGCGTGTTTCCGCCAATTGCGTCGACGTTTGATGCCAGCGCGCAACATCCTGACGCCGGAGAGATCGGTTTGGGTTTCAGCGACGTACCGTTCGCGGTGCCGAACCATCGCGCCGAGAGTGGTGCGGCGGCAGCCCACGTGCGGATCGGCTGGCTGCGTTCGGTGGCGAATATTTATCACGCGTTCGGCATTCACTCGTTTGTAGGGGAATTGGCGAATGCGGCGGGCAAAGATCCGCTGGAGTACACACTGGCGCTGATTGGGCCGGACCGGGTGATACCTAAGACGGAGTTGCCGAAGGATTACACGAATTACGACGGCGCGTATGAGCAATATCCGATCGATACGGCGCGGTTGCGCCGCGTGGTGCAACTGGCCGCGGAAAAATCGGGTTGGGGTAAGCAGAAATCCGGGAATGGCTTTGGAATGGGAATCGCGGTGCACCGCAGCTTTTTGACGTATGTCGCGACGGTGGTGCAAGCGGAAGTGAAAGATGGGCAGGTGCGAATTCATCAGGTGGATACCGCGCTGGATGCGGGAACGATCGTGAACCCCACTACGGTGCGGCAGCAGTTTGAAGGCGCGGCGGTGATGGGCACGAGCATCGCGTTTTATGGGGAGATTACGGCGACGAACGGCGCAATCGATCAGTCGAATTTTGACAGCTTCCAAGTGGCACGCATGAACGCGGTGCCCCGGCAGACGAATGTGCACATCGTGCAAAGCGATGCGCCGCCGGCTGGAGTTGGGGAACCAGGATTGCCGCCGTTTGCGCCAGCGTTGTATAACGCGATTTTTGCGGCGACTGGGAAACGGCATCGGGAAATGCCGCTGACGAAGGTTGGACTGGCCTAGGAAACTTGCCGGTGCAACGGACGGAAGGCCTCACCCCTGAAGGCGTTGAGCTACAGGGACGAACCATTCGTGGAGAAAACTGTTGCGCCGATTTTCGATTGTGCTCTGTGGCCTTTCCGCAATTTTCGTTCTACCCGCTAGCGCGCAGCGTCGCCCGGTCTTGCCACAAATCGATGAGCCGCATCCTTATTACTACCGCGAACTGTATTTGCCCCAATTGACGAGCGGGCCGAGCAGTTTGAGCTGGTCCCCGAATTCGCAGGAACTGGTGTACTCGATGGGCGGGTCACTATGGCGGCAAAGGCTCGATTCGAAGGAAGCAACGCAACTGACCGACGGCCCCGGGTATGACTATCAGCCGGATTGGTCGCCTGATGGAAAATCTGTGGTGTATGTCAGTTATCAAAATGACGCGATGGAATTGTGGCTGCTCGATCTGGCTACGGGAAAAACCGCCCAGGTTACCAAGGGTGGGGCGGTAAATGTCGAGCCGCGCTGGTCGCCCGACGGAAAGAAACTGCTGTGGGTATCGACGCAATACAACAAGCGCTTCCACATTTTCATGGCGGACGTGGCTGATGGCACGCTCGCCAACGTGGTGAGGCTGACCGGAGAAACGAAAAGCGATCTGCCTCGGTATTACTACAGCGCATACGACATGGAAATTAATCCAGTGTGGACGCGCGACGGCAAGGAAATCCTGTTCGTTTCAAACCGCGGGCACATTCACGGGACTGGCGGCTTCTGGCGGATGAATGCACAAGCCGGCGCTGAAGCGCACGAAATTCACTACGAAGAGACCAACTGGAAGGCGCGACCGGACTTTTCGCCGGACGGCTCGCGCATGGTTTACAGCTCGTATCTTGGCAGGCAGTGGCACAATCTTTGGCTGATGCCAGCAAACGGCGGAGATGCGTTTCCCATTACCTACGGCGACTGGGATCAGACCAATGTGCGATGGTCGCCGAATGGAAAAAGTGTTGCCTACATTTCGAATTTCACTGGAAGCACGGCGATCGAAGTGCAGACGATTCCGGAAGGAGACATCCAGCAAATCACGGGATTCGAAGCGCAGTGGCTGAAATTTGTCCGGCCAGTCGGAATGTTGCGAATTCTTGTCGAGGATGAAAAAGGGAATGCGACGAGCGCGCGAGTGTCGGTAACTGATCCCGCGGGCCGATTCTGCTGGCAGGAAAACGCGGTGGTGCACGCCGATGACGGGTTCGATCGCAGCGAGCGCCAAAACGAGCGGCACTATGTGTACGTGCACGAGAGCGACAATTTCGAGGTGCCTGCAGGAGAGGCGCTGATTGAAGTGAGCAAAGGGCTGCAGTATGGCCCGCAGACGCTAAAAGCCCAAATCACGCCGGGCAAAGTGAAAGAAATTAAGGTGAAGCTGCGAAAAATCGACACTCCATGGAATTCCAAGGAGCATTGGAGCAGCAGCGATCTGCACGTACACATGAATTATGGAGGCGCCTACAGAAACGATCCGAATGGCTTGCTTTCCTATGCGGATGCCGAGGACGTGCAGATCGTCAATCAACTTACCGTAAATAAAGAGCAGCGCGTTCCCGATGTCGAGACGCTGAATACGGATTACTTCAGTTTGCAGACCGAGCATTCGCAAATAGTGCGGGGCCAGGAATTCCATACGAGCTATTGGGGTCATCGGGGGATTCTGAATCTGAAAAACAATTTGTTACTCCCAGGTTATGCCGGATACCCCAACACGGCCGCGGCCAGCCTGGTGCCGATGAACGCGGACGTGTACGACATAGCACATGCCCAAGGTGCGCTGGTGGGCGCGGTGCATCCCTTTGATGACGTCCCGGACCCTTTCGCGCAGCCCGCGCAGCGGATTACCGATGAACTGCCTGTGGATGTGGCGCTCGGCAAACTCGATTACATGGAGATTGTGGGTTTCAGCGATCATAAAGCGACTGCGGAAGTCTGGTACAAGCTGTTGAATCTTGGTTTCAAAGTTCCGGCAGGCGCGGGGACGGACGCAACGACGAATTACGCCGCACCGATCCGCGGGCAGGTGGGGTTCGATCGCGTGTATGTTTCGACGCCGGAATGGCCGGTCGATATTGATGTGTGGATGGATGGATTGAAGCAGGGCAAGAGTTTCGCTACAAATGGGCCAATGATTAAGTTTGAACTCGGCGGAGCAACGCTGGGAAATGAGCTGACGTTTGATGCGCCGCAGACCTCCATTCCCTTCACCGCGAAGTTGCGCTCAATCGTGCCGGTTGACCATCTGGAAGTGGTTTGTAACGGGAATGTTGCCCAGGAATTGAAGCTGGAAGAAACGCACGAGACGGCCGATCTTTCCGGGACAATTCCGGTGAGCGAGAGCGGATGGTGCGTTTTGCGGGCATGGAGCGAGAAAGCGCAATATCCGGTGATGGACAAGTACCTGTACGCGACGACCAGCCCAATCTATGTAAGCATCGCCCACAAGCGTGCCTACTCGAAGAAAGATGCGGAATATTTTGAGGCGTGGATCGACCGCACCATCGACGTTACCAGCACCTATCCGGATTGGAATTCACCTGACGAGAAGACCTACGTCTTGGAGAAATTACGAAAGGCACGCGCCGTTTACGAAGATTTGAAGTAAAAGAATCAGTGCGGCGCGACCTTGTACTCTTGCGAGGTTGGAGATAAAATCCACCTGCTTTACGGAATGAACCGTGCGCGCGCAATGCAACGGTTGAGAGCGCCGGGCTAAATTCTTCCTGTTGAGATGGGCTGACGCTCGGCCCGTACTTCCAAATGACTCATGGCAAAAACCCGGGGCAGTCTTTGACCGCCCAACCACGCACTGCCAATCTGCCCACAGGCAAGCGAGCAGCTTTTTCTGCAATTAACGCAGAATTCCGCAGCGATAACGAAATTCGCACGAGGAAGGAGGGCGCATGATCGTTGGTGTGCCCAAAGAAAATTACCCGGGGGAGCGACGCGTTGCGCTGGTTCCTTCGGTGATTGCCAATCTGAAGAAGGCCGGGATCGAAGTGCTGATCGAGACCGCTGCCGGGCTGGCGGCAGGTTATCCGGATGCGGACTACGTAGAAAAAGGCGCCAAACTGGCCGCGAATCGCGAAGAAGTGTTTCGCAGCGCGGACATCATTGTGCAGTTCCTTTCGCATGGAGCGAACGATAAGACCGGCAGCGCGGATTTGCCGCTATTGCGCAAGGGCCAGGTGCTGATTGGTTTTTTGCGGCCGCTGGGCAGCGTAAAAACGATTCAAGAAATCGCCGATCGTGGGGTGACTGCGTTTTCCGTGGAACTGGTGCCACGCATCACGCGCGCGCAAAGCATGGACGCGCTCTCCTCGATGGCCACTATCTGCGGCTATAAAGCGGTGGTGCTGGCGGCTGATACTTTGCCGCGGATGTTTCCGATGCTGACAACCGCGGCGGGAACGATTGCACCCGCGCGAATACTGATTATCGGCGCGGGCGTGGCGGGTTTGCAGGCAATCGCTACGGCGCGACGCCTGGGCGGCGTTGCCTCAGCCTACGACATGCGCCCCGCTTCGAAAGAGCAGGTACAGAGCCTGGGCGGACGCTTTGTGGAATTGCCGATTGAAGCCAAGAATGCGCAAGACGCCGGCGGTTACGGCACCGCGCAGGACGAAAGCTTTTACCAGAAACAGCGGGAACTACTTGGCAAAACGGTTGCGGAAAGCGATGTGGTGATCACCGCGGCGGTTATTCCGGGAAAGAAATCGCCGGTGCTGGTGACTGCGGACATGGTGCAACGCATGGCACCGGGGTCGGTGATTGTCGATTTAGCAGCGGAACGCGGCGGCAATTGCGAATTGACCAAGCCCGATGAAGTGACGGTCGCGCACGGCGTGACGATCATTGGCGAGTACAACCTTGCCGCGAGCGTCCCGTATCACGCCAGCCAGATGTATGCGCGCAATGTAAGCGCGTTTCTGCAACTGCTGGCCAAGGACGGCACACTGCAGCTCAATCTGAAGGACGAAATCATTCGCGAGACGTTGCTGACGCATAACGGCGAAATCGTGAATACGCGGGTACGCGAATTTTTCGCGCTGCCGGCGTTGCAGACCACTCCCGCAGGAGGAGCAGCCAGATGAAAATGGATTTCTTGACCGGCCTTTACGTTTTTATGCTGGCGGCGTTCATCGGATTCGAAGTGATTCGCCGTGTTTCACCGCTGCTGCACACACCGCTGATGTCGTTGACCAACGCCCTGGACGCGATCGCGGTTGTGGGCGCGATTATTCTGGTAGGCGAAGGCAAGAGCAGGCTCGCCACCATCCTCGGCACCATCGCCATCGTCGCCGCAACCAGCAATATCGTCGGCGGCTTTCTGATCACCGATCGCATGCTGAAAATGTTTAAGGCCAGCGGCCCGAGGAAGCCGTGACCACATGATCGCTACCGAACACGTAATCGAATTTACGTATCTGATCGCTACCGCGCTTTTCATTCTTTCGTTGAAATGGCTGAGTTCTCCGGCAACGGCACGGCGCGGGGTATGGGCCGGCGAAATCGGCATGTTCCTGGCCATCGTGGGGACGCTGCTGCATCGCGGCATCGTGGATTACAAATGGATCGCGATCGGGCTGGTGCTTGGTACGGTGATTGGCGTCCCGCTGGGCAAAGTAGCCATGACGGCGGTGCCCCAGCGAACCGCGTTGAGCCACGCGTTCGGCGCGCTCTGCGTGACTTTGGTGGGCACCACGGAATTTTATCTGCGTGCGCCGGATGTTTCACCATTCATGATGAGCGTGCTATCTCTGGAAGTAATTCTCGGCGCGCTGACTTTCACGGGCAGCCTGATGGCCGCGGGGAAACTGCAAGAAGTGCTGCCGCAGCGGCCGATTACGTATAAGGGTCAGAACATCGTCAACCTGGGACTTCTGGCGGTTGCAGTCGGCATTGCGGTCACGCTGGTTCTGCATCCTGACAAGACGCATCTGTTTCCGGTGATGATCCTGATTCCCTTGCTGTTCGGGGTGATGATGATTATTCCGATCGGCGGCGCGGACATGCCGACGGTAATCTCGCTGCTAAATTCGTATGCGGGGCTCTCGGCTGCAGCGATGGGGTTCGTGCTGGAAAGCAAGCTGCTGATCATTGCCGGCGCGCTGGATGGCGCGTCTGGCTTGATTCTTTCCGTGAACATGTCCAAGGCTATGAATCGTTCGTTCACGAACGTGCTGTTTGGGGCGTTTGGACAGGAGCAAGTGGCGGTCGCCGGAGCCAAGGAAGCACGGCCGGTGCGCAGCGCGTCGCCGGAAGAAGCTGCGGGGATTCTGGGCGCGGCCAGCAAAGTAGTGATTGTTCCGGGCTACGGGATGGCCGTGGCGCAGGCGCAGCACAAGGTTCGCGAGTTGTACGATGCGCTGACCAAGCGTGGCGTGGACGTGAAATTCGGGATTCACCCAGTTGCCGGGCGCATGCCGGGACACATGAACGTGCTGCTGGCCGAGGCGGACATTCCTTACGACAAGTTGTTGGAGATGGACGACATCAACGGCGACTTCCCACAAACGGATGTGGCGCTGATTATCGGCGCGAATGACGTGACCAACCCCGCCGCGCGGGAAGATCAGAGTAGTCCGATTTTTGGCATGCCGATTCTGGACGTCGACAAGGCTCGCACGGTGATGGTGATTAAGCGCAGCATGGCGGCGGGGTTTGCGGGTATCGACAATCCGCTATATTACATGGACAAAACGCTGATGCTCTTTGGCGACGCTAAGAACTTCGTGGGCTCGATCGTGCGCGAACTTTCCGGTGGACACAACTAACTCACGATAAATAACAGCTCTCAAATACAACAGGCAGGCGACACGACTGACGTGAGCAGCTACCTGAATTATTTTCAGCGACCGGGTGCTGGGTTACGGACGGTCCGCGCTCTCCATCGCTTTGTATACACCAAATGTGGTCAGGGCGCCGGTCACTATCGTGGCAACCAACAAGAAGTGGCTGCTCCCGGACGGGACGGGCATATGTCCCTTAACCATTTCTACGGGAGCACAAGGGCGATGTTGGTGGTAATCGTGGTAATTGCTTTCGTCGGGAGAGAGGTACTTGCGATAGTTGATGGAGTTCTCGGCGCGCACCCGGTAGGCCTTACCTTCTTCGACGTCGCGCGACTCGTTTCCAACCTGCACGTGGGCCTGCCCACGCTGGCTGGATACGGTTACGTTACAGGGATCGTCCAGCGAAACACGCCCGAAATCGGCGAGCGACAATTCCGGAGTGACACGAACGTCTGACGCGACTACGACGATATTTCCGTGATTACCCGGAGTCATGTACACCGCCGAGCCATGATTTAACTCTACGACAGCGCCATAGGGCGCACTATACACGTGTGCCGCGGAGCCGCTCTGCAATTCCAGAGACATGCTGCCAATGCGGATCAGTACATCGCCGCCATCTTCCGTGGAAACGTAATCTCCCGTGTAAATGGTTGAACCATTGGTGAGCTCCGAGTTGCCGACGTGAGCCTTGACCGCGTTGCCGACGAGGCCTAACGGCGGATTGGCTGCGGGCGTCTGCGTTTGCGCAAACGTGGCCATCGTGCCCAACGAAATACTCAGCACCGAACTTGCGAGAAATAGGCCTGCCCTATTCATTGTTTTGCCTCGCTCTCAAACATTCCGAACTCACATTGCAATTTCTGCTGAAATCTTTCGGGACGTTCACGCCGATGGGAGGAATTCCGGTTTGCTTGGTGCCGCTGCTCCCTGATGGGGCGAATTGCAATTTCATGGCGGGGTCGCCGAAGAGGATCCAGGTGCGGCGCACGTCGTTATCGGTAGTGCCATTCTTGGCCGAGAGCAGCATCTGGCCGAGCGGCTCGTTGGGATGCAGCGCCAACTGCGACAACACGGAAAGATTCATGGAATTTTGCGGGGGCTGGTTCGTGAATCCGGAAGAGGCCCACACGGCAACCGCGCCACCATTGGGCGCAAGCACCAGAGACTCTGCGAGAGATTCTCCGTAAACATCCTGGAAGAATCCGTTCAGGCAATCCATGACCAGGTAGACCGGCAGTCGTCCGCCGTTGGTGAGCGCGGTGGCATCGTCGGTGTTAAAAAGGTTCGAGAAGGACCACTGTTGTTCGGCACCGTGGCCGCTGTAATCCACCAGCAGGGCGCCACTGTTCAGCGCGGTGAGCAGTTGCGTACGAGCGGTGGCAAAATCCAGATTGTTGGCAAGAATTTTGTTTACCTGCAAGGAAGCAGGAAGATCGCTGGCGGCAGTACCGGCAGCAGTGGTGAAATCGATGCCGACGTTCTGATCAGCGACTACGAGCGCCTGCGAATTCCAGGTTCCGGCGAACGTACCTTTTTCATAGTTCACAATTTTTGAAACCATGAGATCGGCTTCCGCCACGTTGCTTACCGGCAGGCGTCCCGTAGGAATGGTGGCGTATCCGGTTTGCTGAAAGTCAGTGAACCAGTCGTCGGAGGCGGTCTTGAATGCGGCGGTTTCGATCATGCGGGTGGGCACGAAATCGGTTTGGCCAAAGCCGAGGTAATTGCGCGGATCGAACGAAGCGTCGCCCACAAAAAGAATGGACTGCGGCTTACGCTGCCATTTGGTTACGGCATCCCGCAAATAGCTGCGAATGGCAAAGGGACTGCGCTCGCCGAAGTTGTACTCGTCGTAGATCTGCTCGGTAGAGACTATGGAAACGCGGTGGCCCTGGGCTTCGCGCAATTGCAGCAGCGGCGTAAGACTGCTTACAAAGTCGGGATAGGCCACGACAACGTAGTCCGCATTGCTGCGGTGATCATCGAGGAAGGTCGGGGTGTATGGTGTCAGCGCAACGGGCGCGGACTCAGTGTCGCTGGAGAAGGCCAGCAGTGTCCGGGGCGAGGCTCCACCGTGCGGCAGTTTAACGATTACGTCGTAAACTCCGGAGGCCGGAGAAACAGTGCCGCTCAATTCGGTGATGTTCAGTGTGTCGGTAATATCGAAGACGCGAATTTGTGGATTGCTGAAGCCGGTGATGGTGAGCTGCGTTCCAGCCGGAGCCGTGGCTTTCAGCCAATTGTTATCGGCGGCGTAGGTGTGCGGGTACTGAAGCACGATGCTTTGCACCATGCTGACGTCGTTGTCGCCATTCATGGAGGTTAAGGTGACGGTGTTGGTGCCGCTCTGCAGCAGCGAAACGTCCACGGGGAGCGATTGCGAGTAAAGGCTCAGGTTCTGGAAGGTAATCTGGCCCAGCATGGAGCCGTTGAGCAGCACGTTAACGGTGTGTTCTTGCTGGTCGGTTGCGCCCTGCAGGGTGATATCGAGCGTAGTGGGAATGGCTGACGAAGGATCAATGTGGGTGACGAGCAAGTCCTGGCCTACGGGGTCGCTGGTAACGACCGCGCCGAAGAAATTGTCGTTATTTTCTCCATTGAGCAGCGCCGCAAAATAGCCGGTGCGATCTTCGCGCACCGAGCTGAACGGAAAACTCGTAGGAGCCGCGCTTCCGCCCATCGGGGCCGGAATCGTGTTGATGCGCTTGGGGTAGGTATTTTCGCGAACCAGCCAGTAGACGCGGGTGCCTGAGTAGGGCGTGTCGATGCCGGTTCCATAGAACTCAATCGCATCGGTCGGCGAAGCTGGGCCTGACGAACGGGAGATGAGCATGGGCTGCTCCACGCCTTCCGCGTAGAGGTGCAAAGAGCGGGTATCGATGTTGCTGTCGAGTCCCGCAGCGTAAAGCTGCGCGAAGGTAACGTGGTACCAGCCTTCCTGCTCGACGGAAATTTTCACGGCGGCGTGATCGGCCACGGTGAAGCGCGGATAGTTCACGGGATAAACTGGAAGAACCGGGCGCGGACCGACGGGCCGCATGGTGTTGCGAGCCGGCATAACCGCAGCATTCGCACTCGCGCTCGCCTGCAATTGACTGAGAATCTGGGCGCGCTGAATTGGAGCGACCGAAGCATTTCGCGAGGATGTGGAACCTGACGACTCACTGCCAGACGGCTCGGCGTAGTACGGGCCGTGTATGGTGCGCGTGCCGTTGATGTCTAGATCTTCAATCCAGTAGGTGGCGTTCGGCGTTGGCTGCGTATCGATCCAGCGATACAGCTTCGCAGCGTGTTGCGGCTTGGAGCCGCGCAGTAGCAATGCCGAACCCGCAATGATGGACGGGTCGACACGATGGCGCCCGGTGGCATCTTCGCGGTAGAGATGGAAGCCGAGGTTGCGGGACTCTTCGTGAGTCCGCCACTCGAGCAGCGCGGTGCCATCGTTCTGGGTGTAGACGCGGAAGGAAGCGAGATCGACGGCGGTTGGCGACTGGATGGTGGAGACAAATGTCGACATGTTGTTGGCGGAATTGGGATCGCTGGTGGTCGCGCTGACGGCGGCGGTATTGGTGGAGAGGGTTGAGGAGCTAAAGGTGTTGGCGGTGACGTTGATGGTGACGATAGCCACGCTTCCGACGCTGAGCGTGCCGATGGTGCAGGAAACGGTGGCGGTCCCGGTGCATGTTCCTTGCGAACTCGAAGCCGACGCGAAGGTAACCTCCCCGGGCAGGGTATCGCTGACGGCTACGCCTTGGGCAATGGCCGGACCAGCATTGGTAATCTTCAGTGTGTAGGTGAGGTTGGTGCCCTGGTTCACCGGCTCAGGCGACGCTGTTTTGACAATGCTCACGTCAGCTTGCGAGGGCAAAGCGACGGTGACGGTGGTGGTCGAAGAATTGTTGGCGCAATTCGGATCCTGGGTAGCCGAACAGGGCGCGTTATTTATGTTTGCGGTGTTGCTGATTATCGTGCCCGCGGGAGGCGGAGCCGGCAGTGGCCCGGCGTTTACCTTAACCACCAGCGGGAAGTTGACCGTACCGCCTTTTGCAATTGTTTGGCCGGCGTTTAGCGTGCAACTGATAGTGCCAGTGGCCCCGACCGCAGGCGAAACGCAGGTCCAGCCGGTGGGCTGAACGAAAGCCTGAGCAAGGGTGGTGTTGGCGGGAATCGTGTCGGTAAAGGTCACGGTAGTGACGGTGCCGTTGGTGACTGTGGCCGGACCGTTATTGGTTACAGTCTGCGTATAAGTAATGTTGTTGCCTGGGGAGATCAGGGTTGGCGCGGCGGTGCTGGATACCGCGAG
>DASXBH010000032.1:0-19529 GCA_036491775.1 Candidatus Acidiferrum sp. | reverse complement strand
CCGCCCCACACCCAACCCCAGAAAAGAAGCGAGATGGTGATGGCCACGGCATTCAACTGCACTTGGCGGCCGACCAGTTGCGGCGCAATCAAATTCTGCGCAATCACATGAAAACTAGTAAGCACCACGGCAATCAAAGCGAAATTGCTAACCGTTTTATACTTGATGATGGCCAGCAAAAACGCCGGTAACCACGCCAGCACGGCGCCGATATACGGCACCATATTGAACAAGCCCGATACAATGCCGATGAGACCGGGATAATCCAGGCCCAGCGCCCAAAAGAAGAGGCTGCTGCAGGCGATCACCACCAGCGTTACCACCGTCATGCCGATCAGGTAATCACGCAACACGTCGCGCAGATCTTCCAGCGTCTCCTTCACTTGCGTGCGGCGACCCACGGGAAACAGTTGTAGCGTGCCGTGCCACACCTCGCGTTTGCCCGCCAACATGAAGAAAACGAGGAAGGGCACGAACGTGCCTTCCAGAATAAGCGCGTATAGCGAGCCGATACTGCGCACCACTAAGTTGTGAATCGCTCCACTATCAGAATTCACATTGACGGGCTTCGGAGACCCGTCCGTTGTCGTAAGTTCATTCACGCCGCCTTCAAATCCGCGCAATTTTCCCTGTACTGAGCCGGTGGCGTCGCGCAGAATGTCGCGATACTTCGGCCAATTGGCGGCGAAATCCGAGGTGCGCTGCCACAAACCGTAACCCACGGCAACGATCACCAGGATCATGATCAACACCATGATCAGCGCGCCGATGGTGCGTGGGATGCGGAAACGTTCCAGAAATTCCACTGCCGGATCGAGGAAGTATGCAATGAGAACAGAAAGGAGCAGCGTAATGACCACGCCAGCGGCGTAGTAGAAGAACAAAAGGATGATGGCGGCCGCAACAATCCGCAGGCTAAACGTGGAACCAGACACGCGGAAGATCGTCGGCGGAGTTTCCGTGGTGGACACCCAACACCCCTTTTCTTCCATCACGGTAACACACTCAGACTCGTCCGCAGCCGCTACTCACCGCGAGTGTCACACAAGATTAACAAGCGGGGATGGATGTTTCGTGTCGCCGCCCAAGCCCGCGTGCACTTCTCGCAACGCAGCAGCGCGCCCCAATCAGGCCAAAGGAGTGCCTATGCTAGACTGCCTTGAGGCCGCTAACCCATCCCGGCGAGCCCATACAAACATGGCCAAAGAGCTCTTCGGTACCGACGGTATTCGCGGCATTCCTGGAACACCTCCTCTCGACGATAAGACCCTGTATGCCCTGGGCCGCGCCTTAGGCGGATTTCTGCAGCGCGATCACGGAGCGGGCCACGTGATGATTGGCATGGATACCCGCGAGTCCGGGCCGCATATTGCTTCACTACTCGCCGCGGGAATTCAGAAGGCTGGCGGCAAAGTCTCGTTCGCGGGCATTTTGACCACGCCGGGCGTTGCGTGCCTGGTGCGCCAGAACGACTATCAAGCGGGCGTGGTCATCTCCGCGTCGCACAATCCCTACCACGACAATGGCGTTAAGCTCTTCTCGCATGCGGGTATGAAGTTTCCGGACGCGGAAGAAGAAAAGATTGAAGCTGAAATTCTGCGGCTGCGCCACGAAGAGCCGCCTGCAATTTCTTCGCGACCGGCGCTCGTCGCTGACCATGCGCTGCATGTGGAGTATCTGGACTTTCTGCGTTCGAAAATCCTTCCCGGCGCCGCGTTGCGCGGATTCCGCGTGGTTCTGGATTGTGCCAATGGGGCCGCCTATCAGCTCGGCCCGGAATTGTTCCGTTCGTTCGGAGCGGACGTGGTCGCGATGGGCACCAATCCCGACGGGCGCAACATAAACGCGGGTTGCGGATCCTTGCATCTTGAAGGACTGCAAAAACGCACCGTCGCGGAAGGTGCGGCGTTAGGTGTCGCGTTCGATGGCGACGCGGATCGCGCGCTTTTTGTCTGCGGAAGCGGACGCATTGTCAATGGCGACGGCGTGTTGTTGGCCGTTGCGCGCTATCTGAAATCCCAGAATCTTTTGAAGAGCGCTCGCGTGGTCGCCACGTCCATGTCCAATCTTGGCTTGGAACGCGTGCTCGCCCGCGAAGGTATTTCCCTGGCGCGTGCGGCGGTCGGTGACCGTTACGTGCTCGAAGAAATGGTCAAGTCCGGGAATAATCTTGGCGGCGAACAGTCTGGCCACATTATTTTTCTAGACGATAGCCCCGCGGGTGATGGACTGCTGACCGCCGTCAAGATCGCTTCGCTAGTTTCCATGCATGGGCCGCTCGAAAAGCTGGTCGAAGGGCTGAAGGACTATCCTCAAGTCATCGTAAACGTAAAAGTGAAGTCCAAACCTGCACTGGAGACCTTGCCTGAAGTCGCCGATGCCCTTGCCAAGGCGCAATCCATACTTGGCGAAAATGGGCGAGTGGTGCTGCGCTATTCCGGCACCGAGCCTCTCGCCCGGGTCATGGTCGAAGCCGAGCACGATGCCGACGTCCAACGCTTCTCGCAATCGATAGCCTCCGCCCTGCGCACCGCCATCGGAGCCTGAGTTCGCAAACTGACTCTGCAAGAATCTCGAAGCTCTCCGTTCTAACCGGGAAGGTTAACGGTTAAGGAGAGCTCCATGACAAGCTGGCTGGCATCTTTGCATTCGCAATTTCGCTCACTTTCGCTCGGGCGAAAAGTTGTGTGGTCGACTGCGGTTCTTATCGGCTTAGCGGTTCTGGCCTTGTCGCAATTTCCGCAGAGAGCGACGAAGGACCACCGACCAGCTATCGAGCAATTCCATTCCTCTCAATCGGAACCTCAGACGACAGCTCCAAGTATTGATTTGGCGTCAAATGCAAGGATTACCCAAATGACGCCGTCTCCAGGCGCTCCTCAAGATATCTCGACCACGAACCTTGGTATACCGGTGACCCCGGCATCACCCCGGATCGAGCACGCCGCGGAAATTGCACTCGCTACTAAAGAATTTTCCCGTTCGCGGTCTTCTTTGGAAGACATCATCGACCGCCACCATGGCTATACTGCAAAGCTCCGCATGCTTGGCGAACCCACCGGCAGCAGCCTTTCCGCGACGATACGTGTTCCTGCTTGGGAGTTGGCAAAAACGCTTGCCGAACTGAAAACTCTGGGCCGCGTCGAGCACGAAGAGCAATCGGCCGACGAAGTCACAATGCAACGCGCGGACTTCGACGCGCGCTGGGCCAACGCCCAAGACGCGCTCAAGAGACTCCAGGCACGGCTGCAAGATTTCACCGTTAAGGATTACGAGTATTCGGAAATTCAACGGCAGATTTCACAGTTGCGCGGCCAGATTGAATGGATGAAGGCAGAGCGCCGCGCCGTGGAAACTCGCGTAATGTTCTCTAACGTTCAATTCTCGATGCGCGAAGAGCGCGAGGTTCCCGTCGAGACCCTGAGTGCTCAGTTGCGAAGCGCCTTGGCTACAGGTCTCGGAGACGCGCTCGCCAGCTTCTCTGGAATTCTCTTGGTGGTCGCCTCGCGCGGTCCCATGCTCTTGCTTTGGGGCTTGCTGCTCTTCCTCCCGGCGAGATTCGTCTGGAGGCGCTGGTCCAGAATGCCTGCGCGGGTCGGCTAATCGAGTTTCCCATAAACGCCTGGCCGCCTCTTGGGAAGCGGCGGCGGTGCAATAACGTTATTGCAAGCACTGTCAATTCAGTCGGTTAGGCGAATTACGGAGGATAACTTCCAAAAGACTGTAGGAAGCCAAGGTAAGTCTGTGGGATTTGGTAGATTGGCGGCACCGAAATATGATCAGCGAGCCGGTCGCATTTAGCTAAGTCTTTTTGGTTCAATGAAAATTTGTTCACATCTGCTGCGGTAACGGAGTGGCAAAGCGCGTGCATTCTATCGAATTAATTCATGAGATTGGCTTCCCGGGGTGGCCGGAACTTAACCTCGACTGAGTATCCGGTTATTGGGGGGTCGAATCCGATTATAAGGGGGCTTGCACCGGCCCCCTTTTTTTTTGTCCACACTGTATCTTTCCGCAAACTCACAGAAAGGTTCCTGTTCCTGCACTTCTCGACGCTACGATTGGGCGCCTTGTCGTCCGAATTTGATGGGTGAAAAAAAAGTGAGCGGCCGGTGGGGGTGCCGGCCGCTCTGGCGTGGGGGATGGAGGGTACTGTGCCTGAAGCTCAGTTCGTCTTTGAATTTTCTGGAGGAGCAGGCCGTTCGACTGCGCTCGCGAGCAGCAGAACGACACACAGGAGCAAGATGCCGATTACCATTCCGCTCTCTCCAGGAGCCGAACTCAACTCCCGATCACGTAAACGATTCTGCCTGTAGGCCCGGTTCGCGTCACTAGAACCCAAGGCACATTCGCACCGGTACTTCGCGCCAGCACTTTTGGTACTGCTCCTTGTTAGTACCGCCGCACACTCAGAAATTCCGTGCCGCTCGTCACTGGTCACTCCCCACTCGGCTAAGTTATTCTTCTAAGACCATGCATGATCTGAGTTATTTCCGTGAGCATTTGGACGTCTTCGCCGAAATGGCGAAGAAGCGCAACACCACCCTGGACCTTGATGGCTTCCGCGAACTCGATAAGGAGCGCCGCGAACTCATCACAGAAAACGAACAGCGCAAAGCGCAGCGCAATAGGGCCAGCGATGAGATCGTTCGCCTGAAAAAAGAAAAGCAAAGCGCCGACGCGATTTTGGCGGAGATGAAGCTGGTTTCCGAGCGCATCAAACAGGCGGATGAGCGCATAACAGAGCTCGACGCAAGGCAGCGCGATCTCTTGCTGACCTTGCCTAACATCCCAGATTCCAGCGTTCCGGTGGGCAAAGGCGCGGAAGACAATCAGGAAGTTCGCCGCTGGGGCGCGCCACCTAAGATGGATTTTCAGCCTAAGCCTCATTGGGAAGTTGGTGAACGCGCGGGAATCCTCGATCTGGACGCCGCCGCCAAGATCACCGGTGCGCGTTTCGCGGTCTACAAGGGCTGGGGAGCACGGCTGGAGCGGGCGCTGGCTAATTTCTTCCTGGACGTCCACACGCGAGAACACGGCTACACGGAAATCCTGCCGCCATTCCTGGTGAATACCGCATCGCTGATGGGCGCAGGGCAACTTCCGAAATTCGCTGCCGATCTTTTTAGAATTCAGGACACCGATTTCTGGCTAACGCCCACATCGGAAGTTGAGCTCCATAATCTCTACCGCGACACCACGCTTACCGAAGATCAGCTGCCGATTCTCGTCACCGCGTGGACCGCATGTTTCCGCTCCGAAGCGGGCGCTGCTGGAAAAGATACCCGGGGCATTCTGCGCCAGCACCAGTTTCAAAAGGTGGAATTGTTCAAGTTCACGCAGCCCGACAAAAGCTACCACGAGCACGAAGCGTTGGTGCGTAACGCCGAGACCATTCTCGAAAAGCTCGGCTTGCACTATCGCACTATGCTGCTCTGCACCGGCGACATGGGCTTCGCGTCCGCGAAAACGTATGACCTGGAAGTTTGGCTGCCTTCCAGCAATGAGTTCCGCGAGATTTCTTCCTGCTCAAACTGCGAAGCATTTCAGGCACGTCGCGCGGGAATCCGCTTTAAGCCTAAGGGTGGCGGAAAAAGCGAGTTTGTTCACACGCTGAACGGTTCGGGGCTGGCCGTCGGCCGGACCTGGATCGCGGTCGTGGAGAATTATCAGCAGGCGGACGGCTCCATTGTGATTCCCGAGGTTCTGCGTCCCTACATGGGAATTGACCGAATCCCGGCTCCGTAAGGTGCCGTTTTCGCTCCAAGTCATAGCCAGCCTCCTAACTTCAAGAAACAAAGGCAGATAACTTCGGCCGAGCCTTTCTGCCAGACGCGCGGGCGAAACCATTAAGTCGCGCAACCCCTTGAATTCACAGCTTTTCGTTTGACTCCCCGGAGGGCCCTGCATACACTCGGCTCAACGCCATAATTCGGTAGAAACGTACTATCTATCGAGAGCGTTAAATTCCTCATGGCCTTTCTTGCACGCATTTTTCGGTTCGTATTCTGGATGCTCATTGTTTCCTGGAGCGTCGCGATTCTGCGTCGCATTGTCAGGAACATGGGCCGCGGTGTTAGCCCGGGGTCTGCGAAGAATTCGCCTATGGACATTCCGTCCGATGCGGTTTCGCGCAAACTGGTACGCGATCCGATGTGCGGTATGCATATCGCCGAAGGCCTGGCACTGCCCGTTAAGCAGGGTTCAGAGGTTCTTCACTTTTGTTCGGCGGAATGCCGCGATCGCTATCTGAGTAAATCGCAAAAATTAGCCGCCAACGCGTAATCGAAAATTTATCGTTGTCGCATTGAGTCGTTCGTAGTGTAGCAGCAGGAATCCAGCGCAATCGAAAGGACCGAAGCTGATGGCCACGGTCACAAAACCTCCAGTACCTAATCGCCCCACGGGCATGCCTCCGATGGTGCCGCGCATCGCTCCACGCGAAGAACTCAATCCGTTTCGCATCGCCCAGATTCAGTTTGATATGGCGGCAGAAACACTGAAGCTTGATCCCGGACTGCGCCAGGTGTTGCGCACCCCGAAGCGCATCTTGGAAGTTTCGTTGCCGACCAAGATGGACAATGGCCAGCTGAAAGTTCTTACCGGTTTCCGCGTGCAGCACAATATCGCTCGTGGCCCCGGCAAAGGCGGGATTCGGTTTCATCCCAACGTCACGCTGGATGAAGTGAAGGCGCTGGCCGCCTGGATGACTTGGAAAACCGCGGTCGTCAACGTGCCGTTCGGTGGCGCCAAGGGCGGCGTGATTTGCGATCCCAAAAGGATGTCGAAGAGCGAACTGGAACGGCTGACCCGCCGCTTTGCCAGTGAAATTCTTCCGCTGATCGGACCGGATCAGGATATTCCCGCGCCCGACGTGTACACCGATTCGCAGACCATGGCCTGGATCATGGATACCTATTCCATGATGGCTGGCCATACCGTGCCTGGCGTGGTCACGGGGAAGCCCATCTCCATTGGCGGTTCCTTGGGCCGCGCGGAAGCAACCGCTCAAGGTCTTGTTTACGTCGTCGAAGAAGCCTGCAAGATGAAAAAGATTTCGCTGCGCGGGGCCACCGTCGCGGTGCAAGGCTTCGGCAACGCGGGTGCCACCGCGGCACGCCTGCTGTTCGACAAGAAGGCCAAGATCATCGCGCTGAGCGATACGCGCGGTGGCGTCACCAACTCGCGCGGCATCGATCCCATGAAGGCCATTCGGTACAAAGAGCGTTCCGGCACCGTCGTTGGCATGCCTGGCGCGTCGCGCATCTCCAATGAAGACTTGCTGACCATGAAGTGCGACATTCTGATTCCCGCGGCGCTGGAAAACATGATTACTCTCCAGAATGCCGAAGCGGTCAAGGCGCGCATCGTCGCCGAGGCTGCCAATGGGCCGACTACTCCTCATGCCGATGAAATTCTGGCGCGTCGTGGCATTACCGTCCTGCCAGATATCCTGGCAAATGCCGGCGGCGTCACGGTCAGCTACTTCGAGTGGGTGCAGAATCAGGAAGGCCTGCTGTGGGATTCGGAAGAAGTGAATGTGCGGCTGCAAAAAATCATGGTCCGCGCATTCCACGACATGATCGAGATGATGCGCAAGCATCACGTGCCACCGCGCGCCGCGGCCATGACGTTGGCGGTTGGCCGTGTAGCGGAAGCGACGCTGGTGCGTGGTCTCTTCCCGTGATGCACTGAAACTTCGCCCTAAAAATCGCGTTGCGGAGAGCGGCGCGACAAAATTCAGCTCCAACTCCCCGGATTCGGGGAATTCCTGACAATCGCTACAGTCTTTTCTACGAAAATTTCCTTGCACACAAAATTCAGGGCGGGTACATTCGCAGATGCCGGCCATTTTCGCTCGTGAGCAAGTTCGCGAGCACGGAAAATGTGTCCGGCTATTTTTCTCGCTGAACGAGGTAACGCGCCACCGATCATGACCACCCTCCACACGCAGACAGTTGCTACTCCACCCATTCTTCTGACGATTTCTGGATTTGACCCAAGTTGCGGAGCCGGCGTCGCCGCAGATCTAAAAACTTTTGCGGCCTATGGCTGTTATGGCGTCGCGGCAATCACGTCAATTACCGTGCAGAACACCCAGGGCGTCGAAGCAGTTCACAACACACCCAGCGCGGAATTGCGCGCCCAGTTAGACGTTCTGGCGAAAGATTGCGATATCGCGGCCGTGAAGATTGGCATGCTGGGCAACCGCGGGAATGCGGTGGTCGTCGCGGAGTTTCTCGATGCCCACAAATTCGCGCACGTGGTTCACGATCCCGTTATGCACTCCTCCAGCAATTCGGAATTGCTGGACGCCGGCGGTATCAAATACATGGCTGCCGAACTTTTGCGGCGCTCCACGGTAATCATGCCCAATGTGCTGGAGGCCGAGACCTTAACCGGCATGTCCATCAAGGACGTCAATGACATGGAAGCAGCTGCCCGGAAAATCGTGGAAATGGGCGCGCACTCGGTGATCGTCAAGGGCGGTCACATGGATAAGGCTGTGGATGTGCTCTTTGACGGCGTGGAAATGCATCAACTGAGTGGCGACAAGATCAAGTTGGAGCAGACTCACGGAGCGGGCTGTACCTTTGCTTCCGCGATTACCGCGCAGCTGGCGGCTGGACGGTCGTTGCTGGAATCCACCATGCTGGCGAAAGCCTACGTGGTGAAAGCGATTGAGAAGGCGTACTCGGTAGGCAAAGGCAATGTGCCGCTGGATCACTTCTATCGCATGAAGATTGAGCCGATAGCCCGCGGAACTCACGAAGTTCCCCAGCACGGATTGCACCCAGCCGCGGAACCGGCCGCTCACTGATATTTGCCGGCAACAAGTTTTCGAAGTCTCGACCTCCGAGTTAAATCCCCTAGCAAGGAGGAAAAATGCAGAAAGTGTTCCGCTGTAGAGGATGTCAGCGAGGCATGCGGGTGGTTGGCTCCACCGGACTAGCCAAAGACGTAGAAAAAGTGGCGGTCTGCCCGTACTGCAAATCCAAAAACAAAGTAATGTGGCCACGGGGCGACCCATTTCGCATCCAGCGGATTGCTACCCGTTAGCCTGAGCAGAAATGCCTCGGCTGAAGGCGGTGGATCCGCAAACCGGCCAAATAAAACCCGGATCGGCTTGCTCACCAGCCCCCTCCCCCTCCTCCCCCGCCACCGGAACCTCCCCCTCCACCGCCGTCGCCCGAACCCGGCGCCGAGCTCGACGAAGAAATAGCGCTAGTAAACGAGTCTGTGAACGAAGAGGAAAACCCCGAGCCCGTAAACGCGTTGCCGTAGGCAGCAGAATAGAACGAAGGCGTGTACGCGGCGTTGCCGTTTCCGGGCGCGCTTCCCGCCATGGCCAAAGCGCCAGAGAATTTCTCTGCCCAGTCCTGTTCAACATCCAGGGCCAGCGCATACGGCAAAAACTTTTCGAAGGTTTCGGGAGTCTGTTCCGGCGGATTCGCCCGGTTCAACCGGTCGCCATCGACCTTACCGAGAAACAATTTGAAGCCTTCCACTTGATCCAACAGTTGCCGCCCGGCAACCGTCGGAGCTTTCAGGAGGAAGGCATACAAGAAGTGAAGGAGAACCGCAGCTACGAGGAAAACCACTAGCGAAATGGAGGCGAGCTTGGCCATGAATCCCAAAGCCATCACTTCGAAGCCGACAAACGGAATGCAGAACAGCGTTAAAAATATCGCCATACCGATATTTCCGACCGGCGCCTTTTGCCCACGGAGCACTGCCTTCCAGTTTTTGAACACGGTGAAAATCAGTCCCGCGCAGCCCAGCGTCCAGAAAGTTAACCAGAAACATAGGAAGGCGCCCATCACCACTTGGGGCATGCCGAAGGACAGCAGGTAAACAACCATGATCGCGGACGAAAGAAGCACAGGGAAAATGAGATAACGCGAGTTGGTTACGAAATACACTTTTTGCTCGTCGCTCTTGAGCCACTTCTTCAACGCCTGTTGCGCCGCCTGCATGATGGTGTGATTTTCCTGGTGCATCCACACTTCCGCGCGCCCATCAAACAATTCCCCGGCAATCTGCTTTTCATCCGGAGAGAGAATGCGGTCGTCCTTCCCAGTGGCATACAGTGTGTAGGAACCTGCCTGCTCCTTGATTGTCAGATAGCCGCGCGCGCCCATATCCAGAATGGCGGCGGCAAAGGTTTTGTTGTCATAACCCATGCGCACCAGGTACCGCATCGCCGCCGGCGAAAGATTCGGCGGTGGTTCGTACAGTGGCATGATCACGCCGCGCGCCGGGTCGCGGCCCACGGCCGTCCAGGCAATCAGGTAGTAGAGAAAGATGGCAACAAAGCCGCCAGCCAGCACCAAGACATCGGCGTTATCCAGAAAGAAGAAATGTACCTTTTCTGAGAAAGTTGGCGGGACCACGTAGCCCTTCGGCCACATCAAAAGCACACTCAGCCCTTCGTGCAGGCCGAGCCGCCGGCCAGCGCCAAATTCGAACGAAGCCACTTCACGTGACGAAGTGAGGTCCGTTTCGCGGGAGCCTTGCGGGCCGGTGAAACCTGCAAGCGTTACCTGGTCGACAGGGATCCGTGAAGGGAGATGAACGGTTGCCCAGGCATGATCGATCAGGAAATCCCATCCGTTTCCTGTGGCATTCCAGAAAAGTTCATCGTGATCTTTGTAGAAGCCAAGCTGCCGCGTGGTCACGTAGGTGATTGTGTAGGTATGTCGTCCTCGTGCGATCAGCGCATTGGGATCGCCGAGATAGATGCGCTTGCCGTTGGCCACAGCTTCAACGCGAAATGGTTCGTCGTCGGAATCGACCGTGGCCGATTGCATCTGGAAACCTACGACATACCGATTGTTGTAGGGATCTTTGTAGCGTGTCGGGAAATCCCGGAAGATGCCGTGTCGAATCTTATTTCCGCTGGCGTACACGGTAATCGTTTCGGTGACCAGCAAAGACGAGTCATCCTGCAGGGTGATATCGCTGTGAAAATCAAGAATTCGCTCGGTTGGCGTTGAATTCGCGTAGGCAGACAAGCTCGCCACCGCGAAAATCAGCGTTAGAAATCCAGCACGAATTTGCCAGCGCGTAAACATGGGTGCCCGTCGCTACAACTAGCATAGCGAGGAGCAGCCCCAGTTCAGGGGCCGTGCAGCCAGCTGGTTATTTGGCGATTGGCCACATTGTCCGGCCATGTCTAGGCCAACCGCGGGTGGCGAGACTAATCTTGCGATGGGCCAAACTGGTTCTCACGAGCCTATAAATATTTGTCGGGAGAAAACACGCGTGACGTCACGTTGGAGTGTCCGAGTACTTTTGACCCTGACGTTGACCGTGACCATTGCCGCCTGTCTCGCGTCCCGCGTTGCTCAGCCCTCCTCATATCACGATTTCGCCGATCGCCGCGCATGGCACGGAATTCCAAACTTTGGCGATGTCACTTCAAACACCGCATTCTTAGTGGCGGGAATTTGGGGATTGTGGATTGTGTTGCGCAAGCCCGCGCGCGTTGAGTTCATTGAATCGCGCGAACGCTGGCCGTACTTGGTCCTATTCTTCGCGTTGATCTTAACCGCGTGCGGCTCGGCCTACTACCATCTCGCGCCTGACAACGCCCGCCTGGTGTGGGATCGATTGCCGATGACCGTCGGGTTTATGTCGCTGGTGGCAGCAATCATCATGGAAAGAATTGATGTGAAATGGGGGCTCTATCTGTTGCCCGCGATGCTCGTTGTGGGCATTGCCAGCGTGATCCAGTGGCACCTAACCGAGATGGCAGGCCGAGGCGACTTGCGGTTCTACGCTGCGGTACAAGTCTATGCGGTATTGGTGGTGCTGCTCTCGTTGGTGATGCAGCCGCGTTATACCCGATCGTATGATCTAGCAGTTGTAGGCGCATTTTATGTAGTGGCAAAAATACTCGAAACCGAAGACCGCCGGATTTATTCCTTTGGCCACATTGTAAGTGGCCACACCCTGAAGCATCTTGCAGCAGCCGCCGCAGGATTTTGGATTCTGCGAATGCTGTTAAAGCGGAAGCCACTTCTTCGACCCGAGCGGGGCTAGATCAATTCACTAACTCTTGAACACGAGTTTGCCGCCAACGATGGTGGCTGCCGGCCCGCCTTTGAAGGAGCGGCCGTCGAAGGGCGAGTTGCGCGACTTGCTGGCCGATTCTTTTACGTTGTATGTCCAGGGGCGATCCAGCGAGAAAATAGTCAGATCCGCCGGCTCGCCGATCGCAAGTTTGCGTTCTTTGCCCAGGACACGAGCAGGGCCTGTGGTGAAGAGTTCCACCATGCGCATCAGCGAGATGCGACCGGAATGCACCAGCTGTTCCAGCGCCAACGCCAGCGCTGTATCAAAGCCGAGAATGCCGAACGGCGCCTTATCGAACTCAACATCTTTCAACGCCGGTTCATGCGGGGCGTGATCGGTCGCAATCGCATCTACAGTCCCATCGGCCAATCCTTCGAGTAGCGCTTGGCGATCTTCCCGCGCGGCTAGCGGCGGATTCATTTTGTAGCGCGAATCGTAGGTGACGTCTTCGTCGATCAGCGTGAAGTGGTGGGGTGTGACTTCGCAGGTGACTCGCAGGCCATTCTGTTTGGCGAAGCGCACCTGTTCGAGAGAGGCCTTCGCGGAGAGATGCGCAATATGCAAACGCGCGCCTGTCAATTCCGCAAGCTGCACGTCACGCGCGACGCAAACAGATTCAGCTGCGGCGGGCATTCCCGGCAGCCCAAGCCGCGTCGAGGCGACTCCCTCACGCATCACCGCTCCGGCCGCTAGCGAAACGTCCTCCGCGTGCTCGATCACCGGGATATCCAGCGAACGGCAATAATCCATGATCTGCCGCGCAAGTTTTGCCGACGCGATCGGCTTCCCATCATCCGAAACCGCGACGATGCCCGCTTCTCGCATAGCCGCTATATCCGAAAGTGCTTCGCCTTTACTGCCAACGCTCGCCGCGCCGATGGGCCACACGCGGACGTGACCCTGCACCTTGGCGCGATCGACAATAAAGCGCGTAATCGAGGCGTTATCGTTTACCGGCCTGGTGTTGGGCATGCAGCAAACCGCGGTGAATCCGCCGCGCGCCGCCGCCTTCGTTCCGGTCTCAATCGTTTCGGAATTTTCCTGCCCCGGCTCCCGCAGGTGAACGTGCATATCAATGAAGCCGGGCGCGACAATCAGTCCCGTCGCATCGAAGGAATCCGCTCCATTGGCAATCTTTCCTGGCGGGGCAATTTCCGCGATGCGCTCGCCATCCAGCAGAATGTCTCGCGCGGAGTCTGATTTGGATGCGGGATCGAGGACGCGGCCATTCTTAATCAGAAACATGCGCGGATTCCTTTGGCTTGTTGTCGGCTTTACCTTCGAGCGCGGGATGCGGCCCTTCCGTTGCGCCAATCATCAGCAAGTACAGAATGGCCATGCGAACCGCGACGCCGTTGGTGACTTGTTCCAGCACCGCGGATTGCGGCCCATCCGCAACTTCCGGGGTAATTTCCGTGCCGCGGTTGATCGGGCCAGGATGCAGAATCAGCGCATCCGGCTTGGCGAGCTTCATGCGCTCGGCATGCAGCTGGTACAGCAGCAGATAATCATTGTGCGAGAGCGACGGTTCGTGCAGCCGCTCCGTTTGCACTCGCAACACGATAATCACGTCCGCGCCATCAAGCGCTTCTTCCACGCGATACACGCAGCGGATGGGCGTTCCCGTCGGCCCGATCTTTTCCAGTTCGCGGGGCACCCACATCGCTGGGCCGCACAGCGTGAAGCGGCAACCAAATTTTCCAAGTAGATGAATGTTCGAACGCGCCACGCGCGAGTGCGCAATGTCGCCGAGAATCGTCACATTCAAATTGTTCAGCGTTCCTTTGCGGTCGCGAATCGTCAGCGCATCCAGAAGGCCCTGCGACGGATGCTCGTGTGTGCCATCGCCCGCGTTCACCACCGGAATCTCCAGATGCCGTGCCACAAAGTCGGCGGCCCCCGAGGATGCGTGGCGCATCACGAAAATATCCGGCTTCATGGCATTCAAATTGTTCGCGGTATCCAGCAGCGTTTCGCCTTTTTTCAGGCTGGACGCTTCCGCCTGCAAGTTCATGGTGTCGGCGCCAAGGCGAGACGCGGCTGTCGCAAAACTCAAGCGCGTTCGGGTGGAATTCTCAAAGAAGGCCAGCGCCACAGTTTTGCCGCGCAAGGTGGCGAGCTTCTTCAGCGGATTCCGCTGAATTTCCTGAAATGGTTTGGCTTGATCAAGAATGAATGAGAGTTCGTCCGCGCTGAGCGGCTCAAGTGCCAGTAAATCCCGAAAGCGGTAAGTCACATTTTCACTCACTGCAAATCTTAAGCGTCTGGCAGGCGATCCACCAGCACCACACGCTCTTCGTTATCGATTTCCTGCAAACGGACTTCGATAATTTCGGTGTCGCTGGTCTGGATATTGCGGCCCACATATTGCGCTTCAATCGGCATTTCGCGATGCCCGCGATCAATCAGCACGCACAGCGACACTCGCTTCGGCCGTCCCAGATCAAACAAGCCATTCATCGCGGCGCGAATGGTGCGTCCGGTATAAAGGACGTCGTCCACCAGCACCAGATCCATGCTATCCACGCCAAACGAGATGTTTGAAGACTGCAGCACTGCTTGTGGCGCGACCTTTGACAGGTCGTCGCGATACAGCGTGATGTCCAGCGTGCCCACCGGCACTTCCACGCCATCGATGCCGCGCATTCGTTGCGCAATGCGTTCGGCCAGCGGCACTCCGCGCCGGCGAATTCCAATCAAGGCGAGATGCCGAGTGCCGCCGCTCTTTTCCACGATTTGATGAGCGAGGCGCTGCAGAGTGCGGTCAATTTCCGCGGCAGACATCAATTGGCTTTTTTCAACGAGGCGCATGGTCGCGTAATCCTAGCATAAGTTGGGGTACAGAAAACTGTGATACACCGCACCAATCGGCAAATCGGATTCACGTGGCGCCAGTGGCCGCATGGTAGACTTTCGCGCCGAAGAAATTTAAGTGTCGAAGGGAATTTCATGGCTATCCGGAAGTGGAAACAGAATCAAACCTGCGTGTTTTGGTTGGCGTTCGTCGCACTCACAACGACTTGCAACCTTCATGCACAGACCGCAAAGCGTACCGCGGCGCCAGCCACCGCTCGACCCTCCGCAACGAAACCTAAGCTGGTGGTCATGATCGTTGTGGACCAGATGCGCGGAGATTACGTCGACAAGTTTCGCCCGCAATGGACCGCAGGGCTGAAAAGATTGCTGGATGAAGGAGCCTGGTTTCGCGAGGCGGCCTATCCCTACGCGGCAACTGAAACCTGCGTAGGTCACGCCACCGTCTCGACCGGAACATTTCCCGCTACGCACGGCATGGTGGCCAATGCCTGGTGGGACCGCGAGCAACAAAAAATGGTGACCTGCACGACCGATCCGAGTGTGAAAAACATCGCGTACGCCGGCAAGACGACGAAAGGCGGCGACTCCGCGCTCTCCATGTTGGCTCCCGCGTATGCTGAAGAATTGAAATTTCAAACCGGTCGAGCCACCCGCGTCGTCACGCTTTCCTTGAAAGCCCGCGCGGCGATCACTATGGCTGGGCATAAAGCTGATTCTGTCACCTGGTTCGACACCAGCGCCGGCGCGTGGGTTACTTCGTCTGCCTATGGCACGACGCCCTTCGTCGAAGAATTCGCAAAGAAACATCCTGCTACCGAAGACTATGGCAAGACGTGGGCGCTATCACTGCCGGCGGATTCATATCTCTACGATGGGAAAGCTGTCGGCGTAAGCACGGTAACCGGTTGGGTGACGTCCTTTCCTCACCCAATGCGGGGAAAAGAAGGAGCTACAGCACCCGACGAATCTTTTCTTGAAGAATGGACAGTCAGCCCCTTCGCCGACACCGCGCTCACCAGGCTTGCGGAGTCGGCTGTCGATTCGCTCAGCCTCGGACGAAGCACCGGCACCGATTATCTCGGCATCAGCTACTCCTCGGTGGACTACGTAGGTCACACCTTCGGGCCGCGCAGTTGGGAAATTCAAGACGTTCTGGTGAAACTCGACAAGGATCTGGGTGAACTTTTCACGCAGCTCGATCAAAAGGTAGGACGCGGCAATTACATCGTGGCGCTCACCGCCGATCATGGCGTTGCGCCCATTCCCGAAGATATGGCAAGCACTGGTGTCAGTGCGGGCGTGCTGAGTCTGCCGGAGCTGAAAGAGCGAATGGAGAAAGCCCTGCAGTCTTTTGGTCTCCCGACTCCCTCGATTGCAAGGATTGCGGGCAACGACGTTTATTTTGTTCCAGGCGTTTATGCCAAGCTGCAAGAGAATCCCGCCGCGATGACCGCCGTGATCGGAGCTGCCTTGGCGATGCCGGGAATCGAATCGGTTTACAGAAAAGAGGATTTGGCCGACGCGAGTAAATCTTTCTCTCAGACGCGCACGGCCTTTGCCTTGAGTTATCGCGCTGGTCGCAGTGGAGACTTGTTCGTGTTGCAGAAGCCGTATTGGCTCACGGACAGCTCCGCGGAGGGTGCGAAGCGATACACCGGCACGGGGCATGGCACTCCCTACTACTATGATCAACATGTGCCCATCCTTTTCATGGGTTTTGGCGTCCAGCCTGGAGAATACTTCGGAGCGGTGACGCCAGCGGATATCGCGCCCACCTTCGCAGCGCTTACCGGTGTGACCCTGTCCAATCGCGATGGTCGCGTCTTGGCAGAGGTGCTGCAAAAGCGCCACGATCGATGAGCGCGCTGCGCAAGCTGTTGGCGGCCAGTCGACGCGATTCCTCGGCTTCTTCTTCGGGACGGTCAGAGAGCACAGAGAGGAATGTCTGTGCCGCGATGAAGAGCGCGAAGGAGGCCGGATTTTGCGGACCTCCTCACTCCGTCCCGTGTTATCCTCCTTTTCCAGAGTGAATCCTACGGAACGCGTTGACCTTAGTGTGCAGGTTGGCGCCCTGCGCCTGCGAAATCCAATCATCGCCGCAAGCGGCACCTTTGGTTACGGGCTGGAATTTGCCCACCTCGTGAATTTGGAGAGACTGGGTGGCTTCGTCACCAAGGGCATCTCCCTGGAACCCATCGAGGGTGCGCCTGCTCCTCGCCTCTGTGAAACCGCCTCGGGAATGCTGAATGCCGTCGGTCTGCAGAACGTTGGCGTCCAAGCCTTCATCGCGGACAAACTCCCACTGTTGCGAAAATACAACACTCCCGTCGTCGTCAACGTCTTTGGCTACTGCTCCGACGAGTACGTCGAGGTTATCCGGCGCCTCGAAGATGTGGAAGGGATCGCCGCTTACGAGCTAAATATTTCCTGTCCAAATGTAAAAAAGGGGGGCATGCAGTTTGGCAGCAGCCCAAATCTCGTCGCCGAGGTCGTAACAGCAGCCAAAAAGGGTGCCGTGAAGCGTCCTTTATGGGTGAAACTTATGCCGTTGGTAACTGACATCGCTGCCATCGCCAAAGTGGCCTGCGAATCCGGGGCCGACGCGCTCACCGTTGCGAACACCTATCCCGCTATGGCCATTGACTTTACTACTGGACGCTCGCGACTGGGAAACCTGACCGGCGGCTTGTCGGGCCCCGCCATCAAACCAATCACCCTGCGCCTCGTCTGGGAGATCAGAAAGACTGTAGACACGCCCATTTTAGGCTTGGGAGGAGTCGAGTCGGTAGAAGACGTGCTCGAATATATGGCAGTTGGCGCGACAGCCGTACAGGTTGGCACGGCCAGCTTCTCTGACCCAAAGGCCAGTGAGGGACTTATTGAGGGTTTAGAGCGTCATTTAAATCGGGTTAACCTGCGTAGTATCAGTCAGTTGAAAGATAAATTTCTCGCCCAAAACAGTTGACATAATGCGGTATTTCTGCTACACTTTTTAGAATAATCGTAGCCAAAAGAACACACTATGCGACGACCACTATTTATCATCTGGGCTGCTATACGTTGGGTGCCGCTGATGTTCCTGATTGCTCCGGGAATGGAGGCACCGCTGGTCGCTCATCTGAGCGAACCCGTTAAGCCGATCAAGAGTTGGGTCGGCAACGCCAGTTGGTACGGTCCCGACTTTGATGGCAAAGTCACCGCCAACGGTGAACGATTTAATGCCGAGAGCCTGACCGCTGCTCACCCGAGCCTTCCTTTTGGTTCCTGGGTACGCGTGGTCAACCCGCGCAACGGAAAATTTGAGGTTGTACGTATCAATGACCGCGGTCCGTATCAAGAAGGACGCGAAATTGATGTATCCTATCGTGTCGCCCGCAAGCTGGGGCTGATTCATTCGGGTGTGAGCCAGGTGCGGTTGGAGCTGATGCAACTGCCGCCGAAGCGCACTCGAAGCGAAGAGGGCTCCGACTAAAACTTCGCGAGCGTCCGCGAAACCTTGACCACCTTTGACGCCCATCCACGCAGCAGTCTGATCGTAGCTCTGGATTTTGATTCCTTAAAAACAGCTCTGAGTTTTGCCAAACAAGTCGCTGACCTTGTCGGCATGTTCAAGATCGGCAGCCAACTGTTTACCTCGGCAGGACCCGAAGCGGTTCGCCAAGTGTCGCAACTCGGCACCGACATTTTCCTCGACCTCAAATTCCATGACATTCCTAACACCGTAGCGGGAGCCGTTCTCGCCGCAGCCGCGTTGCCTGGCGTGCAACTTGTAAACGTTCATGCACTGGGCGGCACGCAGATGATGCAAGCGGCGACTCAGGCGGTCAGTGCCGGTGTTCCCATGGGAGCAGACCGCACCCGACTGCTAGCCGTGACGATTCTTACCAGCATGGATCAGAAGTCAATGCGCGACGTAGGTATCGGTGGGCCATCGCAATCGCGTGTCGTGAAGCTTGCCAAGTTAGCCCAGGCTGCGGGCGTCGACGGCGTTGTCGCCAGCGTGCAAGAGGCCAAGGCCATCCGCAAAGCCTGCGGCCGCGAATTCCTGATCGTCACTCCGGGCGTGCGTCCGAAGGATGCGAAGGCCGAATCGAAGAAAGATGATCAGGCCCGCACCGCGACGCCCTTCGAAGCGATTAAGGCTGGAGCTGATTACATCGTAGTGGGTCGCCCGATTCTGACTGCCGCAGATCCGCGCGCCGCAGCGCAGCAAATCGTGGATGAAATCGCCGCCGCGAAATAATCGGCGCAGCAAACACCCTGCAGACAACACGATTTCGTTTAATCATTCTTTCGCGGCTGCTTGATGCATGTCCTCAGCGAAATCTTGCATGCTGCCGATTGTAGCTTTAAGCTCGCCCGCCAAGCGCTCCACCAAGTCGGCCGCGGATTGCCGACGCGCCATTCGAACACCTTGCCCAGCCCACAACGACAGAAATTCTGCTCTGCCCTGTTTGCCGGCAGCGGCACGAAGGGCGCGTGTGAGGTCATTCTGAACCGGAAATGGAAGAATCGTTTCGCGCGAACCGGCAGATTCCATCTCACTCATAAACCGGTTGACGATGCCCCGAGCGGGTCGACCTGAAAACGCACGCGTGATGCGGGTCTGATTTTCGTGCGCCTGCAGAATCGCG
>DASXBH010000031.1:0-9399 GCA_036491775.1 Candidatus Acidiferrum sp. | reverse complement strand
TTCCGAAGTGTGGGCGGATGCGAAAATTCTTAATCAAGTTCTCCAGCGACCCGCCAATATTTTCCAGTCATCTACCGTCCATCTGACTTCGCCAGCCGCCTTCCAGGCGTTCAAGGATTCCGTCACGTCCGATCCCCGGCTGAACGTCGACGCGGTGCGCGAAATCGACTATTACGCGAAACAATCCACCACCATGACTAGGCTCATCACCGTGCTCGGTGGCTTGGTGGCGATCATCATGGCCGTCGGCGCGGTCTTTGGCGCGCTGAACACCATGTATTCCGCGGTGGCCGAACGCGGCCGCGAAATCGCCACCATGCGTGCTCTCGGATTCGGCACCTGGAACGTGTTGCTCTCGTTCTTGTTCGAAGCTTTGCTGATTTCCTTTGCGGGTGGCCTTCTCGGATGCCTCGTAGTGCTTCCGCTAAACGGTTTGACCACCAGCACCATGAATTTTCAGACCTTTTCCAACCTGGCGTTCGCATTCAAAATCACTTTGGACCTGCTGCTGATGGGAGTGCTGTTCGCCTTGGTGATGGGTGTGCTTGGCGGCCTGCTACCAGCGGTTCGTGCCGCAGTTCGCCCAGTAGCCGTAGCACTTCGCGAACTCTAATTCGCCTAAATCATCAGCGTTTGACTTGATAGTGCTTGTTTTTGTGCCAATACTCAGCGGCTGGCATGCTGCCGGGCCACGCCACCATAGGCATCTACTCAAAACCGCATCTCCTCAATTCGTCGCGTCGCCGGATTGTAATCGCAAAACCTCACCCACTTCGGCCGCACCACAAAATAAGTAATTCCCGGCCAGCTTTCCCGCGCCGGCCCATCCAAAAACTTTGCAAAATACGTTTTCTTGTACCTAGCGAGGTCCTCGCCCTCCAACTCCTCTGCCAGTCCTTCAAACTGCACACTCACTTCGGTCGTGCATCCAATCACCCACGCCATCCGGGGATTCCGTTTTAAATTCGGATATTTGCGTGACTCCTTCACCGTGTCGAAGATTAGTTCCAACTCCGGCGTCACCGCGAAACCGACCAGCGCCGCTTCCGGTTGCTCATCCGCACCCACCGTCGAAAGCACCGCCAACCGTTCACCACTCATGAACCGATACACCTCTTCAATATTCATCGCTGCTCCTTCACGCCTCGTCGTCACTCGTTCCCTCGCATGTTACACTCACACGTTTCAGGGAGAGCCCATGCCTTGTTCGTTTCAAAGAAGTCTACGTCGCCACATTGTCCGTGCGATGACTTGCTGTCTATCCGCTGCTTTTCTCGCTGCCGCACTCGCGAATGCTCAATCCGCGCCCCCTGCGGATTTTGCTTCCGGTCTTTCCTGGCGGCTCGTTGGCCCCTTTCGCGGAGGGCGCGTCACCGCGGTTTCTGGAATCGCGGGCGACCCCAAAACCTACTACATGGGCACACCAGGCGGTGGCGTTTGGAAAACCGTCGATGCTGGAGTCACCTGGCTTCCGATCTTCGATAGTGCGCATGTCGCGTCCATCGGCGATCTCGTTGTTGCGCCATCCGATCCAAACATCATCTACGTCGCCACCGGAGAACAATCGCCCGGCAATGGAGTTTGGAAGTCTACCGACGCGGGCGCAACCTGGACCAACATCGGCATCCGCGATTCGAAGATCATACCCTCATTGCTGGTCGATCCGCGTGACGCCAATCTTGTTTACGTGGCGGCCTTCGGCGAATCCACTCCCAACGATGCGCGCGGCATCTATAAGTCTTCCGATGGCGGCAATTCGTGGCGCAAAGTCTTCTACAAAGATGATCACACCAGCCCCGCCGAGCTCTGTTTCGATCCCAGTGATACGCACATCCTCTATGCTTCCGTCCGCCAGGTGATTCCACTCGAGCCCGGCCAGAAACCTCCGGAAGGTCTCGACACCGTGATCATGAAGTCCACCGACTCCGGCGAGACCTGGAATCTTCTCAGCGACAAAGGCCTGCCCGCCGACCATCGTGGACGTGTAGGCCTCGCCGTGGCTTTTGGCCTCTCCGGCAAACGCCTATTCGCGCTAATGAATCAGGGCTTGTTTCGATCCGACGATGGCGGGGAAAACTGGCGCAAGATCACCACCGATACGCGCGTTCTTGGCAGCAGTTATTTCGGCCGCGTCTATTCCGATCCTCACAATGTCGATGTCGTTTACGTGATGCAGACCTCCACCTATCGCTCCACCGATGGTGGCCAGACATTTTCCGCTTGGAAGGGAACTCCCAGCGGTGAAGACGACCATGTCTTGTGGTTTGCGCCGGAAGATCCCAAGCGCATTTTCATGGGCACCGATCAAGGCGCGGTAGTCACTTTGGACGACGGCAAAATTTGGAGCACATGGTACAACCAGCCGACGGGTCAATTTTATCGAGTTTCAACGGATCGCGTCTTTCCATATCGCCTCTATGCGGCGCAGCAAGACTCCGGCTCAGTATCCGTGGTCAGCCGCTCTGACTTTGGCTTCATCACCTATCGAGATTGGTTTCCAACCGGAGCGTTCGAAAGCGGATTCATCGCGCCTGATCCCCGCGATGCAAATTTCGTTTACTCCATCGGGTGGTACGGCACGGTGATTCGCCTGGACCGCAACACCGGCCAGATCGCTACCACATTTGTTCCGCCGGCAAACTACCGGACGGTTTGGGAAACGCCGTTGCTTTTTCCGCCGCGCGATCCTCATTCGTTGCTTTATGCCTCTCAATACGTCTTGAGGAGCAGCGACAACGGACTGACTTGGAAAGAAATCAGCGGTGACCTCACCGCCAAAGCTCCTGAAACGCCCGCGACTCCCAAGCTTTCGGCCGGCGGTGGCCACGTTCCTACCAAAGAAGATGCCGAGTCGTCCGATGATGACGACGATCCGCTGATGCAGCAGCCCGGCCATGGCGCCATCCAAGCGCTTGCGCCTTCACCGCTCGATCCGAATACCATTTGGGTTGGTTCCACTACCGGCCTGATCCACGTCACCCATGACGGGGCCACCTGGTCCGATGTCACTCCCACCGGATTACCGCAACATGCTTATATCAACAGTATCGAAGCGTCTCCGCATGACGCGAATACCGCATTCGCTGCCATTTTTGCGCGCCGCGATTTTCACCCGTACTTCTACCGCACCCGCGATACAGGGAAAACCTGGGAGAAAATAACCACGGGCCTGCCAGACATGGGCATCGCTCGTGTGGTTCGCGAGGATCCTGGCCGCAAAGGTTTGCTTTTTGCCGGCACCGAAACAGCGGTCTATTTTTCTTATGATTCTGGAGATCACTGGCAGCCGCTGCAGTTCAATCTTCCGGCGGCTTCCGTTCGTGATCTGACTATTACTGGCGCAGACTTGGTTCTCGCCACGTTCGGCCGCGGGCTGTGGATTCTTGACAATATTTCTCCCCTTCGCCAGTGGACTCCGGATCTTTCCGCATCCGCCGCGCGCGTTTTCCTGCCAGAGACCGCCACCCGCGTCCATTGGGACAATTATCCCGACACTCCGCTGCAGCCGGGTACGCCGGCCTCACTCAATCCTCCGGATGGCGCCATCGTCGATTACTACTTGAAGGCAAGTCCTAAGGGAGAAATGACGCTCGATGTTCTCGATGACGGCGGCAAACTTGTTCGCCGCTATTCCAGCAATCCTTCCGATGAAACGATTGCGCCTCCTAACGTTCCGGAGTTCTGGTTCTCCCCCACGCCTCGTCTCTCAAACACGCCAGGACTGCACCGTTTCGTCTGGGATCTGCGTTACCCGCATCCCACCGCGCTGCCCTACGGTTATTTCGGCGAACGCCTGAAATATACGGAATACACTCTGCCCGACCATGCGGTGCCCGGAGAGACGCCGCGCTTTCAGCCACCAGGGCCGTTTGTCGCACCGGGTACCTATTCGCTCGTACTCACCGTAGACGGCAAGAAATATCAGCAGAAACTACAAGTCGTTCCTGATCCGCGCGTGCACATCGACTCGGCCTCTTATGTGGCGCAGCTTGAGCTCTCCCGCAAAATTTGTGATTTGATGGAAAGCGATGCGCGTGCGTTCAACTCTGTCGTGGCTCTTCACAAGGAATTCGATGCGCGCAAAACGGAGCTGCCTACCACGCCGCCAAAAGAGCTTCTCGACGCGCTCACCGCGCTCGAGAAACAACTCACTACCCTCGAAGACGGAGCGAATGATGCACCGGGATTTGGTCCCATCAATCGCGACCTGGGCCGCGATTTGGTGATGGTGCAAAGCGCTGACATGCGGCCCGCCGAATCAGCGCGCAACGCCGTGATCGCCAGCTGCAATCTTTATCTCAAAAATGTTGCAGCATCCGAAAAACTGAATTCCGACGGGCTTGCGTCTCTCAACGCGCTTCTAGCGGCGCAGAAGCTTCCGCCATTGAAATACGCGCCACCACAGAATTCAACGGTGTCTTGTAGTCCCTGAAATCGCAGCGCGAGCCTGGAATCAGGCGGCAGCGAGAACTTCGTATTCGCTCTTCACCAGTCCACCCGCATATTGCTGCGTAGCGACGTGTCGCAGTTTCACGTCGTGCGGCAAGCTCCCAAATAGAGGAATTCCCTCGCCAATCAGCACCGGCACGCGCGTCATCGTCAGGCTCTGCACCTGTCCCGCACGCAGGAATTCCTGAATCGTGATTCCGCCATCCACGTAAACATGCTTCGTGCCACTCGCTGCGAGTCGCGAAACAATTTCCGCAGGCGCTCCCCCCATCTGCTCTACGACGCCACCACGTACACCAGAAAAGTCCACTGGGTGGCTGCTTAACACTACCACCCGCTTGTCACCATACGGCCACTCCGGAAATTTCAGCACTACTTCAAACGTGTTGCGGCCAATCACTAGCGTGTCGACACTGGCGATGAACTCATCGTACCCGTGCGGCTCCGCGTCATCAGGAAGAAAGTCGAAACTGCCGTCGCGCCGCGCCATGAAACCATCGACGCTGATTCCAACAAACACCGATACTTTCATCGCAAGCTCCTGACTGTAGGCGAACTGATTTTACAATTGTGGGTTATGTCGATTACGTAGGGCCAGCGCTTTGCCGCCAGCAGCGGTCTTCAGTCGTTCGCCGCCGCGCTTTTCGTTGCCGATACATCCGTATCGGTGACACTTGTGGCCACACCGCGAAAGCGTACCAGCAGCATCGTCAAATCGTCTGCCTGCCGGGCTCCGCGAGCAAAATTTTCCACCGATTCCAGCACGCTCTTCTGAATCTCATCCAGCGGCTCGTCCGTTCTTCCTTGCAGACACGTTCTTAGTCGAGCCACGCCGTACAGATTCTCTTCCGGATCCATCGCTTCCGTCACACCGTCGCTGAACAGCACCATCGTGTCGTTCGGCTCTAGTTGCAGCGTCGAAGTTGTAAATTGCGCCTCCGGCACCAGCCCAACCGGAAAAGATCCTTCCGTGAACGCTTCTTCCGCCGCACCTTGTCGAATCAAAATCGGCGAAGGGTGCCCCGCGTTGATAAATTCCAAGTGGCCAGAATCGCCTAAAATGCCAAAAAACATCGTGGCATACCGGCCTACTTCCGCGTGATCACACAAAAATTGATTCACGTGGTTAAACACCCGCGCCGGATCGGTTCCCAGCGTCATGCCAGACAGTGCGCCCTGCAACATCGTCGTCAGCAGCGCCGCCCCCAATCCCTTTCCGCTCACGTCCGCCAATAGAAACGCCGTTCGCTTGTCATCCAGCGGAAACACGTCGAAGTAATCTCCTCCCACCGACAAGCATGGGAAATTGATGCCGCAAACCGCCAGGTGCGGATAGTCGCGAAAATTCTTGGGCAGCAACGCCTGTTGAATGTCGCGCGCAATCCCAATTTCCTGCTCCAGTCTTTGCCGTTCGCGCTCGCGTTCCACCAAGCGCGCGTTATCCAGAATGCTGGCCGCGTCGGCTGCCAGTGCATCCAGGATTTGCCGGTCGAGCTTGGAAAAGGCCGTCGGCCGCTTCGAATCCATGTACAACACGCCCAGAAACGTGCCGCGCGCCACGCTGGTTGCCGATTCGCTGCTCGCTCGCGAACTGGCATACAGCGGAATCACCACCACTGCGCGCAATCCTTGCGCCACGATGCTAGCCGCCGCCTGCAGATTCATCTCCGCCTGAGCCAGATCTTCGGTGATCACCGGCGAATGCTGCTTCATCGCCAGCTGAATTGCCGTTTGGCTCGGCGTTAAACTCTCAGGTGGCAAACGCTGTCCGCCAGTTCGCCGCGCCAAGCGTACATGCATCTTGTCGGCTTGGCCTTCTTCCGCCTCCACGAGCAAGCCGCGATCCGCGTCTGTAACCGCAATGGCGTGGTCGATCATCTTGGCCAGCACCGAATCCAGCGGCAACTGCGAGTGCAGCAGGGAAGTTGCCTCGAGCAACAAATTCAACTTGCGCAACCCGCCGCCGGTAGACTCCGAACTGGTCATGTGGTCGATGCGCGTCAGCAGTTGCGGTATCGACTCATCCGACGTTCCGGTAGCCGAACGAAACACAACCTGGTACGAATCTTCCAGGCCAAATGTGATGACGTCGCCATCGTTCAGCGCTCGGCTCTCTACTTTTTCTCCGTTTACAAACATGCCGCGCCGCTGCCCGCGATCTTCCAGGTAGTAGCGATTCGCCTCGATCACAATCGCGCCGCAATTTCGCGAGATGCGCCGGTCGGTCAGTTGCAAGTGATTCCCAGTTTCCGCGCCGCGCCCAATCAAAAATGGCGTCTGCGTAACGCGTACATACTTCCGCGCGCCGTCTGGCGAAATCACCTCAAGCACCGCCTCACTTTGTGCTAACGCTTCCGTCATTCCCGCTCCGCTTTCTAGACCGCGCATTGTAACACGCACCTCCATGCCTTCGCTTCTGCCTTGCTTCCCATAGACTTACCCGCCACAATACACGGACAGATTGTGCTCGTCACTGTTTTTGCCTGCTTTTTTCGAGGGCTCTGCGAATGCTCTGGTCCACGGGTCTCTTCAAAGCGCTAGCGCTCGCCCTGCCACTCGCCGCGCTTTTCGCCGGCAATGACCTTTCCCATGCCGACCCGGTCGTACCCATCCTCATCGCCTCGATTTTCATCACCTTGGGCGCGGCCCTCGGCGGTTTTCTTATGCGCTGGCTCAAACAGCCCGCTGTCCTTGGTGAGCTTCTGGTCGGCCTGCTGGCCGGCAACCTTGGCTACTACTTTGGGAATCCCACCCTTACGGTCCTACGAGAAGGAGACACCCTTTCCAGAATCAGCCACACTGCACTGACTACGTCCGTGAATCTGGGCCAGGCAGCTTTGCAGATTCTTCCTCCTGGCGAACACTCCGACCGCATCGCCGCACTCCTTTCGGGCCCGCAAGGCCAGACCTACATCACCGTGTACACCTTTGTGGACATCATCTCCCGGCTGGCCATTCTCATCCTGCTCTTCCTCGTTGGCCTGGAAATTAGCCTGGTCGAAATGCGTCGCGTGGGCAAAGCCGCCACCTACGTTGCCATCATAGGCATCGTTCTTCCGATGGCGTTGGGAATGGGCACGATGAAACTTCTCCACCCCCAAGGCACCTTGGCTGCTGACCTGTTCATTGGCGGCATTCTCACCGCCACCAGCGTGGGCATCACCGCGCGGGTTCTGCGCGACCTCGGCCGCGACACCACTCCCGAAGCGCGTATCATCCTTGGCGCCGCGGTCATCGACGATGTGCTGTGCCTCATCGTTCTCGCCGTCGTCAGTGGGCTCGCCGTTACCGGCACGATCAGTTTCTCTTCCATCGCGATTACTACCGGAAAAGCCGCGTTCTTCCTTGTGGCCTCCCTGGGTGTCGGCATTTGGCTAACGCCCAAGCTAGTGCGCCGCCTTGCTAGCCTGAAGGTCCACAATCTCAAGCTCTTGTTCGGCATCAGCTTCGCATTTTTACTGGCATGGCTGGCCAACGTAGCGGAGCTTGCGACTATCGTCGGTGCTTTTGCCGCTGGCATGGTGCTCAACAGTTTCTTCGACCGCGAAGTAGAGGGCGCCTCACTCCACGAACTCCTGTCGCCACTGGAATCGTTGGTCGTGCCGCTATTTTTCGTGTGGATGGGAATTCAGGTCAAAGTGGAAACCATGGCCAACAAAGATGTGTTGTTAGCCGGGCTCGCACTCACGGTTGTGGCAATTATTGGCAAAGTAGCGGCAGGCTGGGGCTGCCCGCCGACCATGAATCGACTCGCAGTTGGATTCGGCATGATGCCGCGCGGCGAAGTCGGCCTAATTTTTGCGGGAATTGGGAAAGCGATTGGTGTGGTCGACGAAGGCTTATTCTCAGCAGTCGTTCTTCTGGTGATGGTCACCACAGTTCTCGCGCCGATCATGCTGCGCGCTACCATGGGTCCAAATCCGAGTTCCACTCCGTCGGTCGAACCGGTTCCCTCAACGCACTGAGAACAACAGAGCCAGCAAGATGCCGGCGCTGCCAAGTCTCTGCGCAACTCAGCGCTCTCTGCATCTCTGCGTTATCTTCTGCCGTTGCTTTCCCGCTGACTACCGATTCGCCGCCATCCGCCGGTGAATGTAATCTCCGACGTACGCCTCAAACACATCATCAAGCCGCTTGGTCACTGGCCCGATCGTGCCGGCCCCGATTTTGTTCCCCGCAATTTCGCTAACCCCAATCACGTTGCGATTCGTCGAAGTCACAAACACTTCGTCCGCCGCATACAAATCGTCCAACCGCAAAGTCTGTTCCACCACCGATGTGCCCGCGTCCGATGCGATCTCCATCAATACGCCCCGTGTCACGCCTTCCAGGCATCCGGAATTCAGTGGCGGCGTCACCACCTTATCCTTCTTCACCGCGAAAATATTGGCCGCCGTGCATTCGCTGACCTCGCCGCGCTCATTCAGCAGCACCACCTCATCGAATCCTTCGCGTTGTGCCTCGGCCACAGCCCACACGCTGTTCAGCCACGAAATTGTTTTCACGCCCGCCAACGGCGAAGCGGCATGCCGTCCCTGCTCGCGCACCGTGAGCCGCATCGAATCCGGGTAGTGCGGCAAGTCCGCCGACGTAATCACCAGGTCCACTTCCGGCATCTTCTCGTCGCTCTTCCAGAACCCCACCGAATTCCATACCAGATAGATTCGTGCGCAACCGTCTTTCACCTTGTTCGCTCGAATTACTTCCTGCAATTGCACGCGCACCTTCGCGCCCGAATAGGTCATCGGCAGTCGGGTCGTTGCCGCATCCTTCTCCAACCGCCGCCAGTGCCGCTCGTACGCAAACGCTTCACCTTCCACGATGCGCACTGTTGTAAACAGGCCCCAACCGCACGTCAAGCCTGCTTGACCGGGCGACCACCGGGTCTTCTCCACCGGCCGCACTTCTTCGTTGTGAAAAATGTATCGATGAATCACGAATCACCCGCCA
>DASXBH010000030.1:0-3484 GCA_036491775.1 Candidatus Acidiferrum sp. | reverse complement strand
AGCAGCGCGAATGCCGGAAGCGTCGGCGCGAGATAATATTCCTGCCGCGTCGAGAAACTGAAGAACAGCAAAATCACCGCTGCCCAACAGAGCAGCAGAAGAAGGGCCGCTTCTGGGATTTGACGCATCCCAGCAACTTTTGCAAGCCGAAGTCGAACTTGCGCCAAAGCTTGTGGCAGGAATGCACTCCACGGCAAAAACCATATAAACAACAGTCCATAGAACAGAACAATCGGCACAGTTCCGTAATCGGCCGGGTACCGCTTGCCTAAATAACGGAGAAACTGCTCATTCACGAAATAGAACCACAGGAAACCCTTGGCAGCTCCGGCTGGCGGGTTGCGAATTGCGGCAAGCACATGCCACGGCGCAGCAATCGCAACGAATACAATCGTGCTGGAAATGAGGCGCATCTTCAAAATGTGGCGAAAATCGCCAACCAGCAGAAGAAAGACAAAAATAATCGCGCAAGGGAAAACAATGCCAATCAGGCTTTTGGTCAGCACATTAAGCGCGATCGTCGCTGCCAATCCCCAACAACTAAGCAGCGATGGATTTCCCGATTGCCAGCCACCAAGAAAGAAATAAAGTCCCAACCCAATCCACAATCCCACGGCGACGTCGGGAATAAGTATGCGCGTGAAAATGTAACATCCGCACGAGGTCAGGAACACAACAGCAGCCCAAAACCCGGCAAGTGGCGTCAGAAAACGCCGGCCGAATTGATACAGAAGGATCGCCAGAAATAGCACACTTAAATGCAGCGCAATGCGAGCGGACCATTCAGTCACGCCGAACATCTTGAACGCGGCAGCCATGCCCCAATAGGGAAGTGGTGCTTTTTCCAAATACCGGATTCCGTCCTGATGCAGTGTCACCCAATCGTTACGAACCAGAATTTCCCGCCCAGCTTCAGCATGCGATCCATCCGCATCGTCGAAGAGAAAAGGATGAAACAATCCTGGCCCATAGACGCAAAGCCAAAGGAGGGAAAGAACAAGAACAGCGGGCCAAAACCTCTGAACGAGCGAGCGATTCATGCGAACGAAGAGCCCCGGAGCGAACAGTGCGGAAGCGCACCGTATGAGTGAGCCAACAATTTAGTCTAGCATGCGCAATTTATTCTTTGCCGATCCTCCCCACTCTCTTCTTCGGTACAACGCCACGCTACTCACCGGGATTATATTGGCGCGCAAGTGTACATGCTATTCTATGTATCCACAGGGCCGTGACGAGGCGGAGGGCGAGGCGCCCCGATGCAGGGGATACCGTGCTGATTCTTGATTTGCTTCTGGGTGTGGCTTTATTTGGAACGCTGACATCCACTATATTTTTACTTCTGACCATTCTGGGTTTTTTCCGTTTCTTGTCGCAGAAGCGTCAGGCGAAGCGCATCGAATCTGCGATTCCTGAGTTTCCCCCAGTATCCTTACTGAAGCCGGTCCATGGCTTAGAAGCTCAGCTCAAAGAGAACATCGAAAGTTTTTTTCGTCAGGACTATCCCCACTACGAAATCCTGTTCGCCGCGGAAGACTCCGAAGACGAAGCATTGTCTGTCATCCGTGAAGTGAGTGCGCGATATCCAAACATTTCCTGCCGGATACTCCTGACAGGGACACCCCCCTGGCCAAATCCTCCCGCTTACTCTTTTCACCTCTTGGCCGACCTCGCCCAGTACGAAATCCTGGTAACCAGCGATAGCGACGTGGAAGTTGCCCCCAATTATCTGCGAGAAGTCGTCGCCCCGTTGTTGGATCCTAAAGTCGGAATGGTCACCTGTGTGTACCGCGGCAAGAATGCAGCCGGATTCTGGAGCGGCCTAACCGCCATTGGCATGTCTGTAGAGATGACTGCCGGCGTTCTCGTTGTGAATCTTCTCGAAGGCATTAAATTTGGCTTGGGTCCAACCATCGCGGTGAAGAAAGCAGCCTTGAAACGAATCGGCGGCTACCAAGTGTCTGCCGAATACTTTGCCAACGACTTCGTAATTGGCCAATTGATCGACAAAGCTGGTTACCGCGTCGTTTTGTCTCATCACGCTATCAAGCACATCGTCAGTCAAAAGTCCTTCGAGAAAATGTGGGACAACCAATTGCGTTGGGCCAAATCCACTCGCTTTTCCAGGCCAAAGGGACACCTGGGCAGCGGCTTGATCTACGCCATACCTTTTGGTTTGCTTGGTTTTGTGGCTGCTTCATTAATGGGCAAGCCGCTTCTGGGCGCTGCTCTGCTTATTGCCGCCGTGCTGAACCGAATCATCGAATCCTGGGTAGTAGGCTGGGGCACAGTGCGGGACCCAGTGGCTCTGAAACAAATTTGGCTGTATCCGATTCGCGATCTCCTCGGCTTTATCATTTGGGTAGGCAGCTACACCAGCCCCACCGTTGTCTGGCGAGACACCAAGTACGAATTGAAAGGCGAGAAAATCGTGATGCGCAAGATCGCGGAGACTCCCACGCGAGGGATGAAGTGAACGGTTTTCCCGCCAGACCTCGGGGCCAGCACCGTACAATTCCCTTGGAATGCTAGCTCACCTCTCCATTTGGCGGGCGGCGATACTCCTGCTGGCGTTGGCGCCGCTCGCCTATTACGCCATTGCCTGCTTGGCTGCCATTCGCTTTTTTCGCCGCGAACGAGCCCGCTCCCTTCCCGATTTTACTCCCCCGGTAAGCATTCTGAAGCCAGTTCGCGGACTGGATTTTGCCACGTTCGAAAACTTTGCCAGCTTTTGTCAGCAGGACTATCCTGATTACGAAATTGTTTTCTGCGTGAATGATCTGACCGACGCGGCTGTGCCCTCAATTCAGAGACTCTGCCTCGAATTTCCTCTCAGAAAAATTCGCTTGCTATCCGGCGCAGACCAGCTTGGCAGCAACCGCAAAGTGAACAATCTCGCTTTGATGGCCCGCGAGGCGCAACATGAATTTCTAATCCAAAGTGACGGCGACGTCCGCGTGGGACCGAACTACCTGCGCGAGATGGTTGCACCCTTTACCGACAAGACCGTTGGCGTCGCCAGTTGTTTCTATCGCGGAATCGCCGAACCAAATCTCGGCGCGGAACTCGAGGCCGTTGGAGCCGCAAGCGATTTCTTCGCCGGCGCCCTGGTCGCCGAATGGATGGAGGGAATCACCTTTGCGCTCGGCGCATCCGTGGCCACCACCAAGACCTGGCTGACAAAAATTGGCGGCTACGAGGCCCTTGCCAATCTCCTAGCCGACGACTACGAATTGGGAAATCGCGTGCACAAAGCGGGAGGTAAGGTGCTCTTATCGCGGGAAACCGTATGGACCATGTATCCTGCCCAGACCGTGAAAAGCTTTTGGGATCATCAAGTCCGATGGGCACGAACTGTCAGGCTGGTACGTCCCGCCTCGTTCTTCGGTTTGTTATTCACTCAAGGATTGCCTTGGGCCGTGCTGGCTGCCTTCGTGGCTCCGACGGTTTCTATCGCTATAACGTATTTGGTAGCGTATTTATTTCT
>DASXBH010000029.1:0-4855 GCA_036491775.1 Candidatus Acidiferrum sp. | reverse complement strand
CAGCGTGTCTTCCTTCACCACCACGCGTCGCCCGCCCGGCAACTGTGCGCCCTCGTTCGATCCTGTCTCATCCAGGTAATTCGTCGTCAAAATCGTCATGCGCCGTTCGTTATACCGAGCGTTTAGCACCAGCCCAATAATGTCCAGCACCCACGCCGACGGCTTACTCGCTCCCAAATCATCCAGTACCAACAGCTCCGCCGTGCGAATCGGCTCGAGCACCGCCATCTCCGTCGACTCACTTGCCGGGTTATAACTCGCCTGAATTTCCTTCAGTAGTTCCCGGTAATCGCAAAATAGACCTTCGTGCCCGCGCTTAATCAGCTCCTTCAACGCCGCCACCGCCAAATGTGTTTTCCCGACGCCCGACGGCCCAATCAGCAACAACCCTTTTTCCGTAGTCGGATAATTCCGCACAAACCCTTGCGCCTCAAGTTTCGCCCGCTTTAAAGACTGCTCGTGTTGCGCCGTCCACGTTTTCCCATCCGTCAAGTCGGTCGAATAACTCTCAAAATCACAATGCTCGTACCGCTTCGGAATCCGCGCCCGCTCCATCACTTTCTCGGCGCGCTCTTCCGTTCCACACTCGCACGGCGCCGCCACTTGCCCCGGCAACCCATCCTTCCGCCCCACCATCTTCCAGCCCGTCCCCCGGCAAATCCCGCAATCTTCTCGAGCCATCACCCATCCTTGTAGCGGCCACCTTCAGGTGGCCATCCGCGAGCTTCTCCGTGTTCTCAGCGACTCCGCGTTAAACTCTTTCTGTTCCTCGCCATCATACGTCCCCAACTCCCCCGCCACAATCCAACCACCTGCGGAATTCTGTGCACAAAAAGAAGCGCCCAACCCCTGTAGCTCCGGCCTCCAGGCTTGAGGCTTTCCACCGCCCCAACCGCAATTCCAAATCCGCCCAGAAAAATAAAAGACGCCCCGAAACCCTCGGAGCGTCTTGTCCAACTCAAAACTATCGCGTGCCTCAACTAACAGCTGTCAGCTAGCGGCTAAAGTCTGCTTTCCACTTTCTGTCTTCCATTTTCCATGCTCATCTCACAATCCTCGGCACGGCCCTCACAATCGCATGCTTCGGTGTCTGCTCCTCCGCCCGCGTCGCCATCCGCGACAATTCCTGCTGCACCACATGCGCAAATTCCGCCATCTGCCGTTCCATCTCAATCATCTTTTCCCGCATATTCAAAATAATCTCGATCCCCGCCAGATTCACGCCCATGTCCCGCGCCAAGGTCAGAATCACATCCAAACGTTCCAGGTCCGAATCCGTATACAGTCGCGTATTTCCCTGCGACCGCGACGGCTTCAGCAATCCCACTCGCTCGTACAACCGCAGCGTTTGCGGATGCAATTTGTAAATCTCCGCCACCGCGCTGATCATGTATCCAGCCTTCGCCCGTTTTTTCGCTCGAGTTGGCATCGTCCCTAGACCCCCGCCTTCGCGAACAAATCTTTCCGCGGATCGCCCGGCACCACTTCTTCTAATTCCTTCATCAACTTTCGCACTCGCTCGTCCGTCGGTTCCGGAACCACCACCTGAATCTCCACGTACTGATCTCCGCGTGCCCCATTTCTCGCGCTCGGCACACCTTTTTCCTTCAACCGCAGCGTCTTGCCGCTATTCGTGCTCGGCGGGATCCGCACCAGCGATCGCCCATCAATCGTCGGCACTTCCACCTTCGCTCCCAGCGTCGCTTCCGGCACCGTCACCGGCACCTTGGTATACAAATCGTTTCCGCGCCGTTCGAAAAACGGATGCGGCCGCACCACGACTTGCAGATACAAATCCCCCGCAGGTGCGCCCATCGTGCCCGCATTGCCTTTGCCCGGCACGCGTACTTTCCCGCCATTCGCCACTCCCGCGGGAATCCGCACGTCAATCGTTTCCGTGCGCCGTACTCTTCCCTCGCCGCCGCATGTGGGGCAGGCCGTCCGCAATTTCCCCGTTCCGCCGCACCGCGTGCATGGCACATTGAACCGCATCTTTCCGGCAGTTTGCTGGATCGATCCTGTTCCATGACACACCGGGCAAGTCTGCGGAGTTCCAATCGCCCCGGTTCCATGACACGTTTCGCACGCATCCATGCGCGTGATCTGCAGTTTCTTGACCGCGCCACGCACCGCATCCCAGAAATCAATTTCAAGCTGGTATTCCAGGTCCCCGCCGGGTTCGTGCTCTGGCCCTTGCGTCGCTACGCGTCCTCGTCTCCCTCCGAAAAATTGCCCAAACAAATCGCGGAAGCTTGCGCCGCTACCACTTTCGCCTTCGCCGCCAAAATCAAACCCGCCAAAATCGAAATTCACATTTTCGCCCGCCGATTCTTGTCCACCGCTGTATCCCGCAGGCGGCGCATTCTCGCTATAAAAACCGTACTGGTCGTACATCTGCCGTTTCTTCGTGTCCGACAGTACGTCGTATGCTTCTTGCAACTGTTTGAATTTTTCTTCGGACGCCTTATCGCCAGGGTTCAGGTCGGGGTGATACTTTCGCGCCAGTTTTCGAAAAGCCGTGCGAATGTCCTTCGCACTCGCTTTGCGATCAACCCCCAGCAATTCGTAGTAGTCCTGTTTCGATGTAGTCGCCATCAGAATCTTCTTGGCGCATTCACAAAATCGCCGCGCCTGAATCTCGTAAATCTTCGCCTCTTCATCGAGGCGTTATTCTGTACGTAGGGGTCCAGCGCTGCTGGACCCCGTGTTCCGCACGATTAACTGTCGCAACGGGCGCGGCATTTCAACCTACCCGTCACTCCGACCGAGGCCCGGTTCTCACCAGTCCAGATCGCCAGTCACCAGCATTGGCCTTCAACTAACGACTAACGACTGTGGACTCTCCCCTCTTAGTTCGGCTTGTTCTTCTCGTCTACGTCCACATACTCGGCGTCAATCACGTCGCCCGGCTTACTCCCGCCTGGCGCTCCGCCTGTGTGGCCCGCACCCGCACCAGCCCCAGCCGCGGCCCCTGCTTGCTCCGCGCCCGTAGCCTGCGTCTTCTTGTACAGCTCTTCCGCCATCTTGTGCAGCGTCTTCTCCACGTTCTCTGTCGCCGCACGTAGCCGTGCCACGGTGCCTTCGTTCATGGCCTTCTTCGCGTCGTCGATCGCTGCTTCCGCGGCCTTCACGTCGCTTTCGCCGATCTTGTCGCGGTTTTCGCGTATCGTCTTTTCCGCTTGGTACACAATGCCGTCCAAACGGTTCCGCGCTTCGACCTCTTCCATTCGCTTGCGATCATCTTCCGCATGCGACTCAGCTTCCACCCGCATTTTCTCCGCTTCGTCCTTCGACAAGCCGGTTGATGCTGTGATGGTGATCTTCTGTTCCTTGCCCGTGGCTTTGTCCTTCGCGCTCACGTTCAAGATGCCGTTCGCATCGATGTCAAACGTCACTTCGATTTGCGGAGTGCCGCGCGGTGCTGGCGGAATTCCATCCAGCTTAAACGTGCCCAGCGACCGGTTATCCTTAGCGAATTTCCGTTCGCCCTGCAGAACGTGGATCTCTACTCCCGGCTGGTTGTCCGAAGCCGTCGAGTAAGTCTCCACCTTTCGCGTCGGGATCGTGGTGTTGCGCGGAATCTGCACGGTATTCACGCCGCCCAGCGTCTCCACGCCCAGCGACAATGGCGTTACGTCCAGCAGCAAAATGTCCTTCACTTCGCCCGCCAGCACTGCGCCCTGTATGCCCGCGCCTACCGCCACCACTTCGTCCGGGTTCACGCCCTTGTGCAGTTCTTTTCCGCCGAAGAAAGTGCTCACCAGTTGTTGTACCTTCGGAATGCGCGTCGATCCGCCAACCAGGACCACTTCTTGTATGTCCTGCGGCGTCAGCTTGGCGTCTTCCAACGCTTGCTTCACCGGCCTCATGGAGCGGTCGAGCAAATCGCTCATCAACTGTTCCAGGCGCATCCGCGTCAGTTTCTGCTGCATGTGAATCGGCCCGCTCGGCCCCGCGGTGACGAACGGCAAATTAATCTCCGTCTCCATCATCTGCGACAGCTCGATCTTGGCCTTTTCAGCGGCTTCCTTCAGGCGTTGCAACGCCATGCGGTCTTTGCCCAGGTCGATGCCATGCTCTTTCTTAAACTCATCGATCAGCCAGTCCACGATTCTCTGGTCGATGTCGTCACCGCCCAGGTGCGTATCGCCGTTCGTCGACTTCACTTCCACCACGCCAGCGCCCACTTCCAGCACCGAGATGTCGAACGTGCCGCCGCCCAAGTCGTACACCGCAATCGTTTCATCGCTCTTCTTCTCGAGCCCGTACGCCAGTGCTGCCGCTGTCGGCTCGTTGATGATGCGCACCACTTCCATGCCGGCGATTTCGCCGGCCTGTTTCGTGGCCTGCCGCTGCGCGTCGTTGAAATATGCCGGCACGGTGATAACCACCTTGGTCACTTTCTCCCCAAGGAAGTCTTCCGCCGCCGTCTTCAACTTCGTCAAAATCATCGCTGAGATTTCCGGTGGACTGTACTGCTTGCCCGCGATCTCGATGCGCGCATCGTCATGCGGGCCCTTTACTACTTTGTAGGGCACTCGCTTCATCTCGTCCTGCACTTCGTCGTAGCGCCGTCCCATGAAGCGCTTGATCGAATAAATGGTGTTCTCGGGATTGGTTACCGCCTGGCGTTTCGCCACTTGGCCCACCAGCCGTTCTCCCGTCTTCGTGATCGCCACCACCGAGGGCGTGGTGCGCGTGCCCTCCTGGTTCGGGATCACCACCGGTTCGCCACCCTGCATCACCGACACCACCGAGTTCGTTGTTCCCAAGTCAATTCCAATAATCTTGCTCATGCTCTCCTTCTCCTTCCGAACAATTCTGCTCCAAATCCTTGCCTTGCCAGCCTTCTCAC
>DASXBH010000028.1:0-17674 GCA_036491775.1 Candidatus Acidiferrum sp. | reverse complement strand
GTTTGCGTAGTAGTACATATAATGCCAGCCGAGGAGCATCTGGCGCATGGGGCCGCCGTGAAGAAAAATTAAAGTGGGGCGCTTTTCGCTGGGTTTTGAATTTTTGGGCGAGAATAACTGGGCGTGAATTTTGAATCCGTCTGTGGAGTCGAAGATGACGGGCTGCGGAGTTACGAATTCGTTGGGGGCGGAGCTGTTACGCCAAGTTTCGAAAGGTGGGAGATTGAGGGCGACGGATTGTTGCGTGGTGGATTCAGTGGTGAAGGGATGCCCTGGCTCTCTGACGTTAGACCCGAGATAGGCGAAATGTGAGCTGTCTGCAAGAAACGCGGGAGACCATTCGATGCCATTTCCCGTGGTCATTTGTGCGGGAGGCTCGCCTTGCAGAGTAACGCGCCAGAGGTGACGGCGGTCGATGTCGCCGCAATTGGAATTGAAGAGGATGGACTTTTTGTCGGCTGAGAAGGACCACTCTTCGACTTCGCAATTTCCCGGAGTTAGCAGCTGGGGTGTGCCGCCAGCGACGGGAAGGGAATAGAGATGTTGCCAGCCATCCTGTTCGCTGGGGAAGACCAGATGATTCTCGGCGGCAAAATGCAATACACCGCTGGCTTCGTGGGCTCTGGCGGGATAGGAAGAATCGGGATCGGAGCCGCTATGCCAGATTTCGCGAGCTTCGGTGGTGACGGAATTGGCGAGCCAGATGGCCCAGGGATGAGGGCGGTCTGGAACGATGAAATAGCCGTCGGGAGCGTCGCGTTGCAGCGCGGGGCGACGAACGAAGGCCACTTGTTTGCCATCGAGAGACCATGCGGGATCGGTATCGGAGTCGACGGTGGGCGATAAATATTTTACGTAGGGAGCGGCGGAATCGTATATGCCAATGAAGCTGTGATCGCCACGGCGGGAGACGAAAAGCAAACACTGACCATCGGGCGACCAAGCGATGGGTTCGTTCTTTCCACGGACTACGATCTGAAGAGGTTTTTCTTCGCTTTGTATTGAGGCGAGCCACATCTGACCGGCACGCACGTAAGCGATTTTGCCATGTGCGGACGCGACCGGCGACTCGCCCTCGTCGATCTTTCTAGGCGATCCGCCGCGAAATGCGATTTGCCAGATGGACTGCTGCTGACCGACGGGGTCGCTGGTTGGATTGGCGTACTCTCCAGAATTATTTTTGCCTCCACCGCGAACATAAAGGAGCGCTTCGCCGTCGGCAGTGAAGCGAAGGTCGGAGAGTTCGGCGCCATCGTCGTTGTTATAGGAAGTGAGCTGGCGCGCAGCGAAGGCGGGGGCTTCGGCGATCCAGATGTTGCGCTTGCCTTGCTGGTTGATGAGCCAGGCGATGCGAGTGCCGGATTTTGCTGCGACGAGATCGGAAGAGAATGGAGCGGCCATGACTTGCTCGACGGTTAATTGCGACTGGGTGAACGCGGGTGAGGCCAGAATCGAGAAACATGCGATCGCAAAAGTTTCGAGCAGCAGGAGTTTCATCTGCACTCTCCAGATGTGCATCGTAAAGGCGAGAAGGTCATCGCACGGGTGTGGCAGCGATTGAGATTGGTTCGACGACGACGACGGGAGTGTCGAGGGGGCCGCTGACTTGGAGGGTGCGGCGCGCAGGAACATTGCGAGGAGGAGTGCGAGTTTCCGGCAGGGCGGGAGTAAAGGTGAGTTTGCCATCCTGGCCGAAGCCGATGGTGCCGGTGAGTTCGGTCTTGCCGCGCGGGGTGTCGAGCTTGACCGAATCGAGGGTGACGTTGCGTCCAGCGAGAGTGATTTCGCCTTCACCGGTGGTCCAGTGGGAAGTGCCGGTGTGCAGAGTGCCGGACTCGACGCTGCTAGGAACATCCCAGCCACGGAATTCGACCCCATTGAGTTTAATTTCGCCGTGACCGGCAAGTTTTTCGAGCAGCTCTTCGCGGCCGACGCCAACGGTAGTGAGGTGGACCTGGCCGTTAACGGCGCCGGACCATCGTTCGGCCCAACGCGGCGTCCAAGGAAGCTGAGCGAGGTTGACGCGGGTGAATGCGGCGTTTACATCGTATTGCGCAGCGGGAGAAAACGCGGCTTTCACGTTGCCGATGACGATACCGCCGGCCCACTGGGCTTCGGCGTCGTGAACATCAAGATGCAAATCGCGAAGGGCAACCTTGCCGCTGGCGTGGCCGAGCTTCACCTTTTCAACGATGAGAGTGTCGACGGAAATTTCGCCTTCGGCGGAGACACGACGCATGAGTTCGCTGGGCTTCGCTTCGGAATCACTTTTGGAGAGAAGCGCCGGGAGGAGACGTTGCAGCCAACTGGGACGAGCGCGTGGACCGAACCAGCGATCGAGTTCGGCAGCATCGAGAAGATCGGAGTGCAATTGAAAATGCCACTGAGCGTTGTCGGGGGAAGGCTCTTCGGTATTTTCGGTGATAGAGCCGGACCAGATGCCACCGAAGGCGCTGACGTGGGTTAGAGTGGCGCTGCGTCCGGTGTCGGTCGCCTGAAGACGAACATCATCTAATTTGAGAGGCAGGTTCAAACCTGCGGCTTGCAGTGCGGCTTTCGAAAGATCGAAGGAACCACGCCAATGGCGATTGCGCAAACCGCGCTGCCATCCGAGTTCGACGCGACCGCCGGCGCCGCCAGTTAATTCCCAGCCACGATTGAGAGGATGACCAAAAGCCGCAGCGATCTTGAAGGCGGGAGTTACGTTGGCCAGGCGGAGATAGAGGCGGAGAACGCCTTCACCGGTAGAAAAATCTTCGAGCAACACGGATTCGATGGTGTTTTCGGAAGCAGCGCCGGGGCGAGCCTTGGTGAGCAACGCTTTTTCTGATTTACTTTTTGCGGCGGAGGTGGGCGTCTGCGAGCCGAGGATTACGCGGACCGGCTGCAACATGAAACGGCGGGAACTGAGCGATCCGCGAAATGGATCGATCTGAACGGGTTGGGCGAGGCCGGGGACGAGTAGAGTGCCGCCGCGAGTAGCGACTTCGGCGGAGTCCCATTGGATGGGCCAGCCGTGGAGTTCACCGGAGCCGGTAAACACTTGCTCGGCGGAGATGTCTTCATCGACATTGGGCTGGAAAGCGCGGCACCAGGCGAGGAGGTCTTGTGCATGGATCGCGGCGGAGCCGACACGGACGCGCCAGTCCGCGGGAGCATTGGTTAGAATCTGGCCGGACGCGCGGAGTTGAGAATGCGGGGAATCGAGATTGATGGTGTCGGCGCGGACTTCGCCAGCGACTAAATCCCAAATACCTTTGATGTTGAGATTGACGTTGGGATTGTCATTGCGTTCGGTGAGGTCCCAGCGGTGAAGCTGGGTGGTGCGCCCCTGGAGGTTGAAGCGCCATTGTCCAGGGGCGGTAGGTTCGCCGGGTGCAGGCTTGCCGACGCTGGCTTGACCGTCGAGGGAAAGTTCGCCGCGGATGCCGGGATCGTTGCCGGTAGCGAGACGAAACAGATCAGCCAAGGAAGCTTTGTCCCAGTGCACTTGAATTTGCGCGGGCTGAAGACGGGACGAGGTGCCAGCGACATCGCCACGGACTTGGAGAATCCCGGCAGACTGAAGACCGACACCGCTGCGCCAAGGTTGGGCTTCCAGTTGGAGCTGCCAGCGGCCTTCGTCAAGTTGTTCTACAGTGCCGGAAACATTGGTGAAAGCGAAGGGACGCTTTTCGTCGCCAAGCTTGAAATTGATGCGGCCGTCGTCGAATTGAATTTTCTGAAGATGGTGGGTGGATTCCGCGGAAGGCTGCGGGCCGTAACCGCTGGAGCCCGCGTAGTGGGAGGTGTTGGCGGGAGGAAGCCAGTCTTCGAGATTCCAGCGGCCCTGGGCGTTGCGAACGAGAATCAGGCTCGGACGCGTGAAAGACATGGTGCCAAATTCGAAACGTCCGCGGAAGAAGCCGGAAAGGCGGAGGCTGGCGGCCATGGTTTCGGCGCGAAGAAAATACTCATGGCCGAAGGAAGGATCTTCGCCAATGGTGACGTTGTCGACGAAGAGTTGCGGGATGGGCAGGACTTGAAAAGAAAAGCTGCCAGCGTCGACCGGACGTCCGAAGGCGCGCTCGAGGTGAGAAATGAGGTAGACACGCATACGGTGGGTTTTGACCATGGAGGAGACAGCCACCTGGGTCGCTGCCAGTGACAACACCAGCAGCGCGAAAGACCTAACGTATTTCTGGGCGCGACTCATGACGAAGGGATTTTCTCAGACTAACCAAACCAGTGTACTAGCTAACCGGGATGCGTGTCTCAATGCACAGTGTGGAGCATGCGGCTCCAGCGGGTGCGCGCCGGGAGGTGCACCAGAGTGTCAAAGATGCCGATGACGCGCTGGGCGAAGGTGGTCTCTCCATAATCGGCGCTGTTCGCATCCACGGACCAATAGATTAAAAATGGGCGGCCCATGATGGCGTCGCGATCGACGAATCCCCAGTAGCGGCTATCGAGGCTGTGATCGCGGTTATCGCCCATCGCGAAATATTTGTCGGGAGGCACGACGAGTTCGTCGCCTTGAATGTAGTGCCGGATATCGTGAGCCCATTCGGGCTGGACGGGCGAAGCGAAGAATTGGTTGGAGACGGGAGGAAACGTGTAGTTCAGAGGATCGTATCCGGACGCGGGATCGTGGATGACGTAGGGCTCGTTGAGCAATTTACCGTTGATATAGACCTGCTGGTCGACGACTTTGAGGTGATCGCCGGGGAGGCCGATAACGCGCTTCACGAAGTGCGGGTGATCCTGATAAGGAAACTTGAAAACGATGATGTCGCCGCGTTCGAGACGGCGATAGGGAAGAAACTTGTCGTACCACTGGCCGCGTCCGCCGAAGATGAATTTGTTGACGAGCAGGTGATCGCCGACGAGTAGGGTGCGTTCCATGGATTGCGAAGGAATTTTAAAGGCTTGAACAACGAAACTGGTGCCGAAGAGAGCGAGGATAACAGTTACGAGCAGGGATTCGAGATATTCGGAGAGCGTGGTTTGATTCGTGTGTGTGTCTCCCGGCGCTTCTGGGGGAGGAACAACGGTCACTGGTTCTGACGCGACTGGCTCGGCTAGTTGTTGCGTTGAGACGGTATCATCCGGCATTCGGACCCACCTGTTCGGTAGACGTGGCAGCGGGTTGCTGGAGCTTTTCGAGGGCGCTGCGTGCCGCCTTCTGCTCCGCTTCTTTTTTAGTGCTGCCCTCGGCACTGGCCATGCGCTCTCCACGGATCCACACTTCGACGAGGAATGTTTTTTGATGATCCGGGCCGGTTTCGCCAGCGAGGCGGTACTCCGCGGGATGTCCACCGCGTCCCTGCAGGAATTCCTGAAGAGCGCTTTTGCGATCGGAATCGGCGATGCGGTCGCCATCTTCAAGTGCTTGGAGGAAGACAGTTCTCTTCAGGAGTCCGCGAACGGGATCGAGGCCGCCATCGAGGTAGATCGCGGCAACGACCGCCTCGAAGGCGTCGGCGAGAAGGGCGGGCTTGTCGCGGCCCCCGGTTTTTTCTTCACCCCGGCCGAGGCGGAGATGCTCGCCGAGTCCAAGTCCGCGAGCGGCAATTTCGAGGGAGTGGGCGTTGACGATGCGGGCGCGGCTTTTGGAAAGCTGGCCTTCGCTCCAATCTGGAAAATTGGTGAGCAGATATTCGCTGGTGAGGAGTTCGAGAACGGCGTCGCCGAGGAATTCGAGGCGTTCATTGTCCTGCACGGCGGAGCCAGTGAAGGAAATTTCTTCGCCCCGAGCGGTGCGCAGTTCGGGAATGGCGGAGCTGTGTGTCAAAGCACGATCCAGCAGAGCAGGCTTCAGGAACTGATAGCCGAGCGTTATTTGGAGTTGCTCGTCATCACCGCGAATGACCATGTTTACTCTCGCCGAGCCGTGTCGCCTCGTGTGTGTCGCCAGATGGGCGCTAGAAATTACTTCGGAGCGCTCATCTGGGTTGTTGCTAATTTCTTCGCTTCGTCGACGCCGTTCTTACAGTTAGTCTGCAAGCCGCTGGGAATTGCGGCGCACTTGGTGAAGGCGGCTACCGCGTCGTCAAAGTGGGAAGTTTTTTCGTTAGAAACGCCGAGCAGGAAATAATTCACGGGATCGGGATTGGTATCGAGTTTGGCGGACTGTTGCAGGTTCGGGATGGCTTCCTGGAACTTTCCACGACGAAAGTCGACGAGCCCGAGACCGCCGTAGGCCATGGCCGCAATCTGATTTTTGGCGGCAGTGAACTGTTCGTCGGTCAGATTGTCCGGTTTAGGATAGGTGGGCAGTAGCTCCAGGGATTTCTTGTTATATTGCTCGGCCTTGTCGAGACGTTTCTGTTTATCTGCATCGGACATGCTGGCGCTCATGGCGCGAGGAAGCGTAGAGCCGACGATGGCGAGGGTTTGCGGATCATTGGGATTCAGTTGAAGTTCCTTCTCGCCGGCTGCTTCCATTTTTTCCACTTGTCCGGTGCTGAGATAGCCTTTAACGAGCCAGTTGTAAACTTCGGGGCGATAGCGGCTGTCGGGATATTTGGTGAGGAATTCTTCGCCGGCCTGATCTTTCTTCGCGGCGTCGGAACCGGGAAGTTCGCGAAATTGCTTGATAGCAGCTTCTTCTTCGGCGTTAACGGGCGGTGCGGAATCCATCTGGATGGGCGCGGCAGCGGGCGGCTTGTTCGGGTCTTGCGGTTGTCCTGGATTGGGCTGCGGAGGTTGCTGCTGTCCAGGTTGTTGCTGTTGGGGCGAGCCTGGAGCCTGAGCAAAGGATGCAGGGCTGGCGAGAAACAGCATGGTGCTGATCACCGAGCCGAGCAGAGTGGTATTGACGTTCAGTTGCATAGTCGTTCTCCTTCCTTACTTCATGGGCGCTCGGCTGGTTTTCTAAGGCCCAAATCTCCTAAACCTTTTTGAGCGGCCTGCTGAGCTTGCGATGGTGCGCCCTGTACGACCAGGGCGGCCTGATATTCCGATTTGGCGCGATCGAGTTCGCCTTCGTCTTCAAGAATTCTGCCGAGATAGACGTGCGACCAGGCCATGACCATGGGGTCGCTGGTGGCAGCGTGCTCGCCGGTGGTGAGACGGCCAAAGACTTCCTTGGCGCGCGGGCCATCGTGATCCAGAAGGGCGACCAGGCCCAAGCCGTACCAGGCGCGAGCCTGATCGGGATATTTCTCGAGGACGCTTTTGAAGGAGAATTCGGCGGCACGTGGATTTCGTTCGGCGATGCGGCGTTCGCCTTCGGTCAGTTCGTCGATAGCGGCTTGGTCGCTGGGAACGGTGGTAACGGCAGCTTTGCGTTTGCGAGCCAAATCTTCGCTGGTGAATTGCGCGGCGGCGAGTTCGCTTTCAGGCTGCTTGGGCAAAAACTTGATGGAGGCCACGCGCTCGGATTCGGCTTTCAAGTCGATGGCGCGGACGAGATCCGGGAAATAATTCTTCATGGAGGGTTCGGATTTTTCGAAGGCGGGCAGAAGTTTGAAGATTGAGCGGACGAAGACATAGCCATCGGCATCATCGGAGGCGAGGGTGGCTTCGATCTCGCTGGGGGATTTACGTTTTAGTTTGAGTTCGACGGCGCGAACCATGCACTCGGAGAACCAGGAGAAATAGTCGTCTTTCAGATCGGGTGCGAGGCGCGGGGCTTTTGCGGCCATTTCGTAGATCGGGCGCTTGACGACCACAACGTGAGGGTAGCGGAGTGGCAGAGTATCCAGCAAAAAGTGGAGGAAGGCGTGGCGCACAACGTCGACAGGAATTTCGTCGCCACCGCTGAGGATGATGGAGTAGCGGTCGCCGAAGTTGCGGACGTTGGTGATGCGGCCGACGAGTGGCTCGACGATGATGGTGAAGGAGCGATCCTCGGCGGGATTGAGAACTTCGCGGAGGTAGGAGCTAGCCACCAGGACGACCTGCGCTACCTGATCGTGGAGGCGCTCGATCTCGCGATTGTAGACGGGCTGCACGTCGCGCCAGAGCTGGCCAATCTTTTGTTCCTTGTAATAGGCGGAAAGCAGCTCGTTGAAACCCTCGAGGGCGAGAACTTCCGGGGGCAACTCCTCGCGGCGGAGCAAGGGCTGAAACTTGGGCGCGGGTCCGGAAACGAGTCCGAACCAGACATAGCGGGAAAGCATTTCGCCGGGATCGCGCAGCTGATGCTGCTGGTAGAAAGCGCGAATAGCGTCGACAGCGGGGCCTTGCTGGTGGCGAGTGCGTTCGCGGATCTGGGAACGGAAGGTACTCCAGTTATCGGAGTTGACGTCGCCTTCAAAGCCGGAGGCGTACAACGCACACATGGTGGTAAACATGGTTTCGTTGCCGTCGACGGTGGCACTGGTGACGGGCGCGGCTTGGGTGCGGGGACGCTGCGGAACAGTCTGCGGGAAGGCCGTTGCGGACAAGGACACGGCGAGGGCGAGCGGCAGGAGAACACAACGATTGACGACGATCTTAGCGATCATTCAGTTATGCGCGGTGCGGCGGTAAAACGTTATTGGAATTGGTGACCGGCAACGCGCGCACTTTCCGGGCGGCTCGTGAGGCTTGGATGGCGGTATCGGGTAGATACGGACATACAGGAATCACTGCCGCGGCCCAACAGCAAATGTACAGGTGGGAAAAGGATGAGTCAAGGAAAGGTGAGGGAATACAGCGGGTTGGCGGAGGTCCCAGGCTGGGGGCGGGTGCTAGGAATTAGAGTGACTTGCCTGGGTCAGCGTCTTTTGCTACCTATTATGTTTTCCGCCCAGACAAGGCTAGGCACGACCATGAAAATCTCCAATAAAAGGTTCATGAGGTTCCGGGTTGCGGCACTTTGGGTAATTCCAGCCCTGAGCGCTTCGGTGACTTTATTGACGTTGGCGCCGGGACGGGCGTTGGCGCAGATTGCGGGTGACACTGCGAGTAAACCGGCTACGCCGGCGGCACCGGCGACGGCGGATGGGAAGAAGGTGTCGAGCAAAAGCATGACGTTGAAAGGCGAGACGCTGTGGACGGACACAGGAGTTACGGTGCAGCCGGGGCAACACATCGTGGTTACGGCAGAAGGAAAGCTACGTTATTCGGACGCGAAGGAAGACAACGGACCGGAAGGATTGGCGCGGGGATTCAAGGACCTGATTCGAATTCTGCCCGACAATGCGGCGGGGCGCGGGGCACTGTTGGCCCGGATCGGGGATCCGGATACGGCGCAGCCTTTTGTGGTGGGGGCGCACAAGGACGCAGTGGCACCGGTGGGCGGGAAGTTGTTTTTGGGAATCAATCAGGCGAGCGTGGATACGGGAGATGGATCGTACACGGTGAAGCTGGAGATCTTCGCGGGTGATGGGAACGCGGTCAGGGAAGTGGCGAAGGAAGTGACGTCGATGCCGGGAATCGACAACACGCTCTTCGCGAAGATTCCGAGGCGCATCGCGGACCAACAGGGAAAACCTGGGGACATGGTGAATTTCCTGGTGCTTGGCGATGAAGCTCAGATGAAGCAGGTGTTTACCAGCGCGGGCTGGGTAACGGTGGACGCGAGTGTGGAGAGCACGATCCTGGCTGGGGCGATCGCGAGTTTTTCGAAGGAATCGTATCTGACCATGCCGATGAGCCCGCTGTATCTGTTCGGGCGACATCAAGATTACGGGTGGGCGCACGCCGAGCCAATCACGGTGGTGGCTTCGCGGAACCATTTGCGGATTTGGCGGGCGCCATTCACGGTGGATGGAAAAATGGTGTGGATTGGAGCGGCGACGCACGACATCGGTTTCGAACGCGACCAGCGCAACAACGGTATCACGCACAAGATTGATCCGAACATTGATCTGGAGCGGGAGTACGTGGACAAGACGTTATGCGGCACGGGGTATGTGGCGGAGGTAATGCATTTCACTCCGACGAATCCGATGACGGTAGCGCACACAGCAACGGGTGGATCGTTTCATTCGGACGGAAACGTGTTGATATTGAAGTTGAGTGAGGCTAGCGCGACAAAGTAGAGGCTAGCGCAGCTATTTATATTCGAAAAAAAGCCCCAAACGCCGGGATGGCGGGTGGGGCTTTTCGTTTTGCGTTGTGTGTCGTTGGGGCGCAGCTACTTCTGGAGCACCTGGAGAGAGATGCGGCGATTCTTCTGGCGCCCCGCTTCGGTGGTGTTTTCCTCTTCGGGGTGAGCATCGCCATATCCCTTGGCAGAGATACGGGAGGCAGGAACACCTTGCTTCTCAAGATCGTCGGCAACGGCTTTGGCGCGTTGATCGGAGAGTTTCAGATTGGACTTCTTGTCGCCAGCATCGTCGGTGTAGCCATCAATGCGAGCCTTCATGTTGGGATAAGCCTTCATGATGGCCGCGACGTTCCGGAGTTGCTCCTCGGAGTCAGGCTGGATGGTGGCATTGTCGGGATCAAACATGACGTGATCGAGATCGACAGCGGTGGTGCGGTTCGGGGCGCGATCTTTGTCGTTGAGCAAATCGATCAATTGAGCTTCCGGGCCGAGTTTGGGAATACTGAGTTCGGTGCCATCGGGCAATTTCGTTTTGGAGATAATACCCGCGGTGGCCGAGGCGGTATTGACCGCGTCGGCGACAACATTGGCGGAGTTCACGGCGGCGGTGGTTGCGGCATTGGTGACGGGTTGAGCGCGAAGATTGGGGGTATTGGTGGAGCGATAGACGGTCCAGGCCATAAGGATCGCGGAAACAATGCCGATGCTGACGAGCCACATGGCGCCTTTGCCCGGGCCGGGGCCATCGCCGAGTTCGACAGTGCTCAAGCTGGGGTGAGGCTGGATTTGTTTCGCGGGAAGATTCAAATAATTGGCGGGGACCCAACGCTCGAGGCTAGCGCGCTCTCCCTGCAGTTGATTGCTGAGAGTAAGAATGTTGGGCGAGGCAATACTGTGCTGTTTGTTGAAGTAGGCCAAGACGAGGGCCACGGCCATGCTGAAGAGTGCGTTGGCGGAAGGCTGGCCGGTGCCGGCGCGGCGGGCGACAAAGTTGACGGCTTGCTCTTTCTGCTCGCCGAAGACGAGACCCTGGAAGCGGTCGATGAGTTCGCCTGCGGCTCCATTGAGGCCGGTGGCAGCGAGTGAAGAAACGGCGCCAAGAACATTCTGGTTGTTGGCGTTGCCGACGAAATTTGAAAATTGATTGAGGAAGGTGGTGTCGCCAGCGCGAGCGGCAATGGCGCTCAAAACTGCGGCGATGGCAGTGCTTAAGCCGGTGTCGACGGTTTGCGGTGATTCTCCGAGACGCGTCGCGAGGGTTTGTTTCATCCCGGGCGTAACCATTTCTTTTACGGAATCAAATAAGGAATTCGCCATGGCGCTTCTCCTTGAGCGAGAGTGCGGAGCGGAACTGGTGAAGTTGCTGGGTGGGAAAACGACGGCAACTAAGATTTCTTCGTGCGGCGGTGAATCGCGACTGACTGCAAATCCCCCTTGTCCAAATGCTTTTAAACTTGATCCGTTTCGGGCGCTGATTTCAGTTGCTTCCGTGGAAGAAGGGCCTTGAGGCCGAAATGTTCACCTTCCAGGATCCGGGTTTCCCACCAACCGGTCGAGCCAGCCTTGGCAAGGACGCGAACGCTGATGCCGGATTGAAGTAGCAACAGCCGCTTATTGGTGATCATCATGGCGATCCCTACGTCGTCTGACAGCGCACGCAACTTTTGCCACTCTTCGAAGCCTTGTTCGTCGGCCGGAGCGGCGACGCAGCCCATGGCATCTTCGCTCTGCACGGTGAATAACCGGCCAACCTCACGGCCAACCCGGCGATGACGAGAGGCGATTGCCTCGTCGGTGGCTTCGACATCTTTTAGGAAACGATAGCCACGACGCGGCAAAGTCTCGATGAAACGTGGACGGCTGGCGTTATCGCCTAAAGCCTGGCGCACCTTTTTGATGGCCGTGTTCAGACTGTGTTCAAAATCGACAAAGGTGTCCGCCGGCCAAATTCGGGTGCGCAAATCCTCTCGGGTGACGACGACGTGGGGGCGTTCGAGCAGAGCCATCAAAACCTGCATCGGTTGTTGCTGAAGCTTAAGGTGCTTCCCACGCTTGAACAGTTCCTGAGTAGCCAAGTCGGCCAGAAACGGTCCGAAACGTAGCTTGGCTTTGCCGCCACTCTGATCAGACATTGCGCTCTCCACGGAGCAGGGACTATACCGCAGTTGCCCTACGGTGCGAATAATTTTCCCCGACCGTGAGGAGCAGCGAGAGGCGCAAGGTTATGGAGCGGAGGGAAGAGTATGCGCTCGTAAGTTGCGATGTGATAGTTGGTTAGCGAAGTCTCATAGTTCACCTCCGGTTCACCTTGCCTTCACCGGGCGTGCATTGAGGTTGAATGGGGGTTGGGGCAAAGTGCAAAGCGTCGAAGGTAAACATCGATGGCCGGACACCTCGATGCTTCGACAAAATGCAGCAGTAAAGGGGGACCCGTGACAGACAAGGTTGGGGCGGCTGGCATGGGTCCCACTTTCAAGCTGAGGAAGCGTAAGACGAAACACGCTCTCCAAACTTTCGAACTAATTAAGGATAACGAGGGGCAAAACAACGGTCTTCTAGTCCCCACCCATCACTAACCCGCAGTAGAAGCAGACCCACCCCGGAGGCAGCGTTCCTTCCCTGGCGCTGGCGTCCGAACCCTGAACCAGACAAAGCCCGGGCGACCACCCGGGCTTTGCTCTATCTGGACGCTATTTTCTAGCGACAATACGTCGGAAGCGGTGATGACAATTGCTGCAGTGGGGAACTTGCTGTGCCGGCTGACAGCCGACGCTACCAATTGGATTTAGGCAAAGGATAACGGGGCGCAAACATCGCATGTGTCAGGTGGGGCTGGCGGTTAGACTACGCCGCGACGCAGCTCTTCTAATTTGTAGAAAGTGCCGCGCCAGACGATGCCGCCTTGCTTGAGGGTAATAAAGGTAGAACGCAGCAGCATGTAGGCGAACATGACGGCGCCCAAGGGCAGGGTGAGGCAGTAGAACGGGGAAACGCCCATCACGAAATCGACGGAGGCCAGGAAGCAAAGCGGGACGAAGACGCAGATGGCGGAAAGTATGCGGACCCAGCCGTGACCGAGCGAAACGCCAGCGAATGGCACGACATTAAACAGCAACAGGGCAAGGAACTGGGCTAGAGCCACGAGCGGGCTGAATTGAGCGGCGGCGAAGAAATTTTTCTCGACGCCACGAATGAGGTTGGTGAGTCCGGCGTGCCAGCGAACGGACACCGCGTCTTGGGCGATGGCTACGCCGGAGCGGAAGGCGCCCATCTTTACAATTTTTCCCAGCTTTACATCGTCGACAACTTCCAGGGCAAGACGGCGATGGGTCCCGCAGGCTTCATAAACGGAGCGCTTCAACATTTGAAACGCGCCAACTCCGACGTAGGCGTTGGAACGTGGATTGCTAACTTTGTGGGGCTGGATGGCAAATTGAAAAAACATGCCAAAGAAGGGAATGAGCGCGCGTTCCCAGAAGCCAATCATTTCGACGTCCCCGAAGAGGGTGAGGTGATCGAAGTTGAGACGGCGGAGTAATGTGATGGTGCGGCGCAAAGTGTCCGATTTGAATTTAACGTCGGCGTCGGTGAAGAGCAGCCAATCGCCGGTGGAGGCTTCGTAACCTTTTTGGAGAGCGTGCGGCTTCCCGAGCCAGCCGGCGGGCAATTCCGGGATGTGAACGACTTGAAGGCGATGGTGGGTGGCGGCGAAATCGTCGAGGATGCGTGCGGTGGCGTCGGTGGAGCGATCGTCGACGGCGATAATTTCCAGTTGCGGGTAATCAATTTCGAGAAGTGTAGCTAAGGCGAAGGGAAGTTTCTCTTGTTCATCACGCGCGGCGAAGATCAGAGAGATTCTTGGGCACTCGGAATCGGTGGCGGCGGAGAAGTCTTTAAGCCAAGGCAAACGCACTGCGCCAATCGCGGTTTTCAATCCGTAGACAATCCAGAGGAGAGCGAGAAGTGCGAAGAAAAGAATTCCAAATAGGTGCATGTAGATTGGAGTCGGGAGCCAGCCTCAGGGTATCCTAGCATGGATGGCAAAGAGCCTAGCGATTTTGGGGGCCGGCCGTGTGGGACGCGCACTGGGAAGACGGCTGCGCGAATTGGGATGGGAGATACACGGAGTAGCTGCGCGGTCGGAAGCGAGTGCGCAAAAGGCGGTGCGATTTATCGGCGGCGGCAGAGCGCTAGCAGGCGTGTCGCGGATGTTGCTGAACGCGAGAACGATCCTGGTGACGGTGCCAGATGACGCGATTGGGGATGCGGCGCGCGAGTTAGCGCGGGTCGGCGGGGAAGAGTTGGCGGGGAAAGTGGTACTGCACACGAGCGGAGCGCTGGACGCGCGAGTTCTGGAGCCGTTGCGAACTTGCCGGGCAAGCGTGGCATCGATTCATCCATTGCAGACTTTCAGTGGAGTGAAAGTGCCACCGCTAGAAGGAAAAGTATTCGCGATTGAAGGCGATGTGGTGGCAGTGCGGGCGGCGCGGCGAATGGCGCGGGCGCTGGGAGGAGTGGCGGTGAGCATTCCTTCGGGGAAAAAACCGTTGTACCACGCGGCGGGCGCGTTCGCGGCCGGGCTGGTACTGGGAATGGAGGAGACCGGCGTACAGATGCTGATGACGTCTGGAATGAAGAGGCGAGAAGCGGTGCGAGCGTTGCTGTCGTTGACCAGGCAAGTGCTGGATCATTATGAGGAGTTGGGCCCGCAAAAGGCGTGGACTGGGCCGTTGTCACGTGGGGATTACGGGGTAGTGGCGTCGCACCAGGCGGCGTTGCAGCAATTTCAACCAGAATTTCTTGAAGCGTATCAGGCAGTGAGCCGGTTGGCGGCGCGAGTACTGTCGCGGGATCCGGCATCGATGTTGAAGGAGCTGGAGAAGATTTCGATTTCCAGCGGCGGGCAAGAGACGGGCAAGGCCAAAGGGGGAGCAGCGTGAGTCAACTTCAAATTCCCATTCATACCAAGACGCTCAAGAACGGATTGCGAGTGGTGGTGGTGCCAGACACAACGGCGCCGGTGGTGACGCTGGGCGTGTATTACAAAATTGGATTCCGGCTGGAACCGCAAGGGCGGAGCGGCTTCGCGCACTTGTTCGAACACATGATGTTCCAGGGCTCGGAAAATGCGCCAAAGATGCAGCACATCAAGCTGATCAACTCGAGCGGCGGCGTGCTGAACGGGTCGACGATGTACGACGTGACGAATTATTACGAAGCGGTGCCCTCGAATGCGTTAGAGCGGGTGTTGTGGCTGGAAGCAGACCGGATGCGGGCGCTGAAAGTGGACGATGAAAATTTGCGGAACCAGCGCGATGTGGTGAAGGAAGAAGTGCGAGTGAATGTGATGAACCAGCCATACGGCGGATTCCCCTGGCTGGATATGCCGCCGGTGGCGTTCCGCAACTGGGCGAATGCGCACAATTTTTACGGCGATTTTGCAGACCTGGATGCGGCGAACTTGGTGGACGTGCAGAAATTTTTCCGGACGTACTATGTGCCGAATAATGCGGTGCTGCTGTTGCTGGGCGATGTGAAGCCGGAGGAAGGGCTGACGCTAGGAGAGAGATATTTTGAGTCGATTCCGGCGGGAGCGGCACCACCGTTTGCCGATCCCACTGAACCACCGCAGAAGGAAGAGCGGCGCGGGCAAGTGGAAGAAAAATTTGGGACGTTGCCGGCGATGGCGATTGGCTACGTGATGCCGCAGCGACGGACGAAGGATTGGTACGCGATGGCGCTCCTGGACCAGGCGTTGCATGGCGGGCGCGCGGGCCGAATGCATCGCGAACTGGTGCTGGAGAAGCAGATTGCGGTGGAAGCGGATGGCGGGATCGACGACATCTTTGGGTATAACGGCCCGACGCAGATGACCACGCGGATTCTGCACAAGCCGGAGTTTACCGCACAGGGGACGTTGGCGGCGTTTGATGCGGTGATTCACGAAGTGCAACAGAACGGGATCAGCGAAGAGGAATTGCAGCAACTGAAGGTGAAATGGCGTTCGGATTATTACTCGACACTGGAAGGCGGGCGCGGCGGGTATATGCCGCGGTATGGATTGATGCACATGCTCGCGTGCTTCACGCTGTTTGATAACGAGCCGCAACTGGTGAATACGATTCTGGATGGATTCCTGGGGGTGAAACGGGAAGAAATTCAAGCGGCGGCGAAGAAATATCTGCTGCCGGAAAATCGCGCGATCGTGTTTCGAACGCCGGTGAATAAAGATGTGAAGGAGGCTGCGTAATGGCGACACAGGTAACGGAAGTGTCGACGATGGTTCCGGCATTGACCGCGGAACGTCAAGTGAACTGGCCGAAGCGGACGCGCACGACGCTTTCGAATGGATTGCAAGTAGTGCTGGCGGAAGCGCACTCGATACCAAAGTTTCATGGAGAACTGTTCTTTCGCGCGGGGAATGCGCTAGTGGTGGATCGAGCGCCAGGATTGGCGGAGATGACGGCGACGGTGGTGCGTACCGGAACGACGAAGCGTACCAGCCGGAAGATCGAAGAGGACCTGCGGAGTCTGGGAGCGGACTTGGGAGCGAGCGCGGGACAAGACACCAGCGCGATTTCGTTCGCGGGGTTGAGTGAGTTTGCGGGACCGCTGCTGCAACTGGTGAATGAATTGTCGCGCGAAGCCTCGTTTCCGCAGGCGGAATTCGAGCGGGAATGCCGGCAGAAGCTGGAAGAAGTGAAACTGGAGCGCACGTCTCCGGGATTTCTGGCGAGTGAGCGGCTGCGCAAGGTGTTGTTTGGGGCGCATCCGTATGCCCAGATTTCTCCGAGTGAAGCGCAAGTGGCGGCGTACAAGCGTGAGGACCTGGTGTCGGTGTACGAGGAGATTTACACGCCGGAAAATGGATTGTTGATGCTGGTGGGGGATTTTGAACCGCAGGCCATGCTGAAGACGATCGAGGCGACGTTTGGCAACTGGACAGGGAAAAAACCGACGGCGAAGGAATCGCCAGCACCGCCAAAGCCGCGGGGACGCCGGGTGTACCTGGTGCACAACCCGGGTTCGGTGCAAACGCAGATTTTGATGGGGTGCCCGGGAATAACGAAGCGGCATCCGGACTGGATCAAGCTTGGACTGACAAATAGTTTGTATGGAGGCGCATTTAATTCGCGCTTGGTGATGAACATTCGCGAAGATAAGGGCTACACGTACAGCCCGAGGAGCGCGGCGCATCCGCTGCGGGAGCATGGATATTTTTCAGTGTCGGCTGCGGTGCGGAACGATGTGGTGGCGGCGTCGTTGACGGAAATGTTCTATGAAATTGATAAGCTGCGGTCAGTGCCGGTGCCGGAGGCGGAGCTTGCGGATGCGCAGAATTATTTGACTGGCGTCTTTTCGATGGGACTGGCGACGCAGGAAGGATTGCTGTCGCAATTCTCTTCGGTGGAATTGAGTGAGTTACCGCTGGATTATCTGGAAACGTATCGCGACAAGATTCGGGCGTTGACGCCGGCGGACCTGCTGGCTACGTCGCGGAAGTATTTTGATTCGGCGAACATGCAGATTGTGCTGGTGGGCGACCGGGCACAGATTGAAGAGCAGGCGGGATTGTTTGGGGAAGTGGAAGTGTACGACAATCAGGGCAAGGTGATTTCCTGAGTTGATGGACCGCTTTGTGATTCGCGACATTGCGTCGCTATGTTTGTAACTGATATTATCAAATCATTATGTATCATCGATGGCAGCGGA
>DASXBH010000027.1:0-3665 GCA_036491775.1 Candidatus Acidiferrum sp. | reverse complement strand
CTCGCGCGCTATCATCACTACCGTTTCCCCAAAATCAAACATCTGCGCCGACACTAGTTCCGGTGGAACCGACCGCGCCCCGCTCTTCTTTCGCTTGGCGATCTGCTCCAACCGATCCGGCTTCGTATACACCCGGTCATGAAACGTATCCGTCGCCGTAAACTCCTCTGCAATCCGCGGCGCATACAACTCCGCATCATTCTCTGCCATGGCCATCATCACTCCTTGCCACGAGGCTACCGCCGCTTTCTCATTCGCCGTCTGCGGCTCAAACGGAATGCTCTTGCACGGATTGATGCACTCGGGACTCTCTACTCCATCTGCCTGTTCGTTCTTTTCCACCTGCGTCACCTCTTGATACAGCAGCAGGGTCCAGTCCGCTCCGCGCCGCACCCACACGCGTTTCACATGTACTTGCCCGCGGTCGCTCTTCAATACCGCGGTGTTTCCGTACACCCGTTCTTCCGCAGCCACATCCCCATTCGCCACGCTCGGAAATTGCTCCAGGAATTCCGCGCGGTTCAAACGTTTGCCATGCGAATCGATCCACGCAAAATCCGTCTCCAGCAGCGGAACAGCCGCCGCCTTGTCCTTATTGCCGACGGCCTGCAGAAACATTTGATCCGCGGGTTTCGCTGAATTGCTTTCCGCGGCGATCGGCGCCGTAGTATAGGGCAGGGAGCCGCCTTCGCCGGCATTGGCGATCACCGGCGCATACAGCGCGAATACTATCGCGAGCATGTTTTTATTTTTCATGGACGCTGTCTCCCGCTGAACTTCCGCGCCAACCTACTGCCGCCCCGCTCCTCCGGTCTGAATCGTGGTCTGATAGCTGATCACCATAACCCAGTTGCCGTCCCGTTTAATCCACAACCTGCTCACATGGATGGGCTTGCCGCCATTCGCAGGCTGGTGCAGGCAGGTCATGATCACCGCATCTCCAAAATCAAACATCTTGGCGGAAACCAATGGCGTTGGCGCGGATCCCACCCCGCTCGCCTTCTGCTTGTTCAAGGTTTCCATGCGCCCGCTCTTGTTAATCGGATGATCGCTGTTCGAACTGATCTGCACGAATTCGTCCGCAATATGTGGCGCCCACGCCGCAGCATCGTGCGCCGTCACACCGGTCTCCAGCGCCTGCCACGACGCGATGATCGCTTTTTCCGATTCATTCGCCGGTTCGAATGGCACCGTCTTGCACGGATTCTCGCATTCCTTCACTCCCGAACCAGGGCTCGTCGACGGCTGATCCAGTTGCTTCACCTCGTGATACACAAAAGCTTTCCATCCATCCGGGCGCTTTACCCACATCCGCAGCACGTGCACTTTGCCTTGGCTGGCGTTGATTGCCGCCACGTCGCCGTACGTCCGCTCGCTCACGTCCGCGGTACTCTCGTCGCCCAAAGCCGGCTTTGGCAGCACGTGCGCCACTTCCGTTGCGGAAAGTGTCAAACCGGTCGCATCCGTCCACGTGAAATCCTTGTCCAGCATCTTCGCAGTGGTAGCCGCATCCCCGCTCGCCGCCGCCGCGATGAACTTATGATCGATCTTCATCACTTCTGGATCGTTCTCCGCAGCAAACGCCGGCGAGCCGAGCAGTGCGAAGCAAAGTACCGCCATTCCCAACATCCAAGCGTGCTTGCGAGTCGAGCGAGTAATCATGATTGGATCCCCTATTATGATTTCGAACCTGCTTTACCAAAAGACTATCGAAAAAAAAGGGGCCGGATTTTCACCCGGCCCCTCTCCAAGCTAGACCTGGATGACTGAGCTAGAAGAGAAACTTCAGTCCGAACTGGATGGCGCGAGCGCCGCCGGAGCCCAATACCGGGTTAACCGACGCGGTGTCAGGCGTGGCGCAGCCGCACCCGAACGGGCCGACCGAAGGATCAGCCGTTGCGCCGACGCCTTGCCCAGTCGCTCCGCCGAAAGGATTCGCAAAGTTAGGATGGTTAGTGATGTTAAACATCTCGGCGCGGAATTGTGTCGTCAGCCGTTCGCCGAATTTCCAGCTCTTGGAAACTGAAAAGTCCAGGTTGTGAAATCCACCATCCCGGAAGATGTTGCGACCAGAGTTTCCGAAGGTGCCAATCGCTGGCGGAAGAAGGAACGATTTTCCGTTCTTACTTACGAAGCAGCCCCCAGTGCCTCCGGCCATCGCGATGTTAAGCGAGGTCAGCATTCCTGGAGTTGCGTGACTCAAACATCCAGCCCAATCGGCATTGGTCTGCGCAGCGGAGAGCGGAACGGCGCCGGCCGGACTGGAATAGCTGCACGAACCCGAATTGGGATTAGTGACATCACCGGTACATTCCGGAATCGAACTCTGCCCTGGCGATTTGAAATCGGCGGGATTTCCGAAGAAATCCCAGCGATCCGCCAACTCACCGGTGCCGCTGAAATCGTTACTCGCGTCAAACGCTTGCCACGGCTGGCCGCTCTGCAGTGTGAGAATTCCGTTGAGCTGCCAGCCCTTCAGCATTTGGGCAAAGCCGTCCTTGCCTGGGATGGTGTAGGTAGCCGAGAGCGTGAAGCGATGCCGGATGTCAAAATCGCTGTTTCCGTATTCGCCCTGCGGATTCGCGCTGTCCTTGGGAAGATACTGGTTCCAGTTGTACGACTGGTTGTCGATTGCGTGCGCATACGTGTAGCCGGCCACGAAATCAAAACCGTGCCAATTTCGGGCCGTCAGGGTGAGCTGTAAGCCGTTGTAGTTCGACCTGTAAATGTTTGAGTAGTAATTGATGAATCCCAAGTAGGGAAACTTGCCATTCAATGTGTAAGGCCGTGCTGCTGCTTCCGCCCCACCATCAACAGTCAAATTACCAATCGCTGCGGGCGTCCAACCCGAACCAACCGCCGGCTGATTTAGGTCTTGAATACCCGTCAGTCTCGAACCATGGTTGCCTACATACGCGGCGTCCAAAGAGACTTTGCCCTTGAACGCGTGCTGAATACCCACCGTCCACGTCGAAACGAACGGAGTCTTGTAGTTGCGGTCCATGGCGAAGGTGTCGCAAGGCCCCGCGTCGTTTCCGATTCCGTCTCCACAGGCAACTTGCGACACCAGGTTCGAAGGATAAATTCCTGCTCCACCCACCGAAGAGCCATTCCAATTGAGCTCCGAGGGGGGCAGCGTAATACCCGAGGCCACGATATTGCCGATACCCGGAGTGCTGACACCGTTCACTTGAATCACCGCACCCGTCGGGACCACGTTGGCTCCCAGCGTCACGGTGTTGTTGGTGTTCTGCTGCGAAAGGAACGTGCTCATGGAAAGCAGGTCGTAAACGATGCTGCCGCCTCCTCGCACCACGGTTGTTCCATCTCCAAAGACGTCCCATGCCACGCCGACGCGCGGCGCGAAATTGGTAAAGTCTTTCTTGTACAGTGAGCCGATATTCTTGCCCACCTGTTCCAGGCCCACCGAAGGCTCGAAGTTTCCAAGCTGGTTGTTGGAATCGCTCGGAACACCCTGCAGTTCATAGCGCAACCCCAAGTTCAGAGTCACCCGCTTCGTAATCCGCCAATCGTCCTGGATGAATGCGGCAAACAGATTTTGCGTCATGTGGCGGACCGGGTCGCCGGCCAGGATGCTGGCGTTGTGCACTGCGCCAGCCAGGAAATCCTCGAGCGCGGTCGAGCCGAGCGAGGTGGCCGAGCCG
>DASXBH010000026.1:0-6273 GCA_036491775.1 Candidatus Acidiferrum sp. | reverse complement strand
CCCGCATGAGCGCCTTCGTCTCCATGGAATGCAATGTCAGCGTCGAAAACGTCCACTCCTTCGTCCTCGGCGGTCACGGTGACGACATGGTTCCCCTCCCGCGCTATTCCACCGTAGCCGGAATTCCCCTCCCTGATCTTCTGCCCAAGGAAAAAATTGATGCTATCGTCGACCGGACCCGCAAAGGCGGCGCCGAAATCGTCAATCTTCTCAAAACCGGCTCAGCCTACTACGCTCCTTCGGCTGCTGCCGTCGAAATGGTTGAAGCCATTCTCAAAGACAAGAAAAAAATCCTGCCCTGCGCCGTCTATCTCGATGGAGAATACGGAATCAAAGGCCTCTTCGTAGGTGTACCGGTAAAACTTGGTTCCGGCGGAGCCGAAGAAATCATCCAGATCAAGCTAACCCCGGACGAAAACGCCGCCCTGCAAAAGAGCGCCGCCTCCGTCCGCGAACTAGTCACCGTCCTCGGCCTCTAGCGCCGTCGCCTGTAGTGGCCGCCTCCAGACGGCCACTCTTGAATTCTTCTTGCCCTGTAAGCATAGCCGGCGTACCTCACCGATCCCGGCGTACGCCGTGCCATCCAGACCGAAGGACCGCGTTCGTTGCGGTCCGCAGCGAGGGAACCACCGATCCTAACTCACACACCGATCCCCAACACCGTCGCCACTTACCGCGAATAAACCCTGATAAATTTTTAAGTTTGCCCTACAGACCCACACCAAACTCAGTCCCATTACCCTCGATGCAAATCCTGCGTAATAATCCTTTTAAACTCCGGATCCTCATGAATGCATGCCAAATCACTATCCCTCGCTGCCCAATCCGGATTACTAAACCCCGATTCCACCGCCCGCCGGAACATCAGCAGCGCCTCTTCCTTCATGTTCACAATCCCGTACGTGCACGCTGCGTTGTACAACGTGTTCGGATCCTTCGGCCGCAGGGCCACCGTCTTCTCTAGCTCGCTCACCGCTTCCTTCACCCGGTTCAGCGCCCCAAACTGCACTGCCAGCAAACTCCGCGCTCGCACATCCTCCGGCACCAGTTCCACTTGCTGCTGCAGCGCCACCACCGCCTTCTCCCGCATCTTCCGCGAAGCATCCGGGTCGCCCAGCGCCGCGAACGCATTCACCAGCGGTGGATACACGTTGTAATCGTCACCCGCCGCTTCCACCGCCCGATCCGCCAGATCCGCCACCTTCTGGTACTGTCCTGACGCAAAATACGCTCGCAACAACACGCTGTATGCCCCTTCGGAATCCTGCTTTCGCTCCACCGCACGCTGCGCCCATTCCACCGCATCCGCATACTTGCCCTGCGCATAAAATATTCGCGCCCGTGCCGCCATCGCGTCCGCAAGCTGTGGCTCCAGCGCAATTGCCCGATCTGCAGCCAGTGTTCCCTTCTCCAGCGAACGCGGATCCTTCCCATGCAATTCGTACTGCATGCCGCACACTTGCGCGATCGCGGCCAGCGCCAGCGCAAAATTCGGATCCAACTTGATCGCGTGCTCGAACATCTGCATCGCGAATTCCAGGTTCTCGCGCCGCGCGTAACTTCTTCCGCGCAATAAGTAGTCGTACGCCTGCAGATTCTCCGTCGGCTTCCGCGCCATGGTGTTTTCTTCCTGCGGCGAAAGCGTAATCCGCAGCGCCTGCGCAATGCTGCGCGCAATCTCTTCCTGCACGTCGAACACGTCCTTCAATTCCCGGTCGTATCGTTCCGCCCACAGCGGATAATCCGTTACCGCATTCACAAGTTGTGCGTTAATCCGCAGCCGGTTCCCGGCCCGCCGCAAACTTCCTCCCAACACGTATGCCACATCCAGTTCCTGCCCGATCTGCTTCGCTGTCGCCAACTTGTCGCGATACGGCAATATCGTCGCTCGCGGCAGCACCTGCACTCCCTTGATCTTCAGCAATTCGGTGATGATGTCTTCCGTCATCCCGTCGCGAAAATACTCATCCTCTTTCGCCCCACTCAAATTCTCAAAGTAAAGCACCGCCAGCGATTTCGGCGCCCGCGCCGCTGGTGCAGGTGCCGCCATTCGCCCCGCTGAATCCGAATCATGCTTCAGCCGCGTCAAATCCGCCCGCATACTCGCCGCCGTCTGGTACCGCGCCTCCGGATTCTTCTCCATCGCCTTCGTGATAATCGCCGAAAGCTCCGCCGGCACGCGCGGATTGATCTTCACCGCCGGCGTTGGCGTCCGATTCAAAATCGCTTCGAAAATTACCGCCGACGTGCTCCCCGAAAACGTCTGCCGCCCAGTCGCCATCTCATACAACACCGTCCCAAACGAAAACAGGTCCGTGCGATGATCCAACTCCTCGCCGCGCGCTTGCTCCGGCGACATATACGCAATCGTCCCGATCGCCGATCCCGGACTGGTCAGATTGTCCCGCGACGTTCCCACCGTAACTTCCGGCGAATCTTCCCTCGTCTCGCTGCTGCGCTGCAGTTGCGTCGACAGTTTCGCCAGACCAAAATCCAGCACCTTCGCCCGCCCGCTCTCCGTTATAAAAATGTTCGCGGGCTTGATGTCTCGGTGCACAATCCGTTTCGCGTGCGCCACTTCCAGCGCATCCGCGATCTGGATCGCCAAATCCACCAACTCCTCGTTTTCCAGTGGCTTGTTTTGAATCCGGTGCTTCAGCGTCTCGCCCTCTAGCAGTTCCATGCAAATAAAGGGGCGCCCCTCGTGCTCACCGATGTCGTAAATTGTGCAGATGTTGGGATGATTCAGTGCCGACGCCGCCCGCGCTTCCCGTTGAAACCGTTCCAGCGTCGACCGATCCTGCGCCAAATTATCTGGGAGAAATTTCAACGCCACGCTTCGGCCCAGGCGCGTATCTTCCGCCTTGTACACGACGCCCATTCCGCCGCCACCGAGCTTTTCGACAACCTTGTAATGGGAAATTGTGCGGCCAAGGAAGGGCTGTGCGTTCGACATGGGTCTGCAATCTTAATTTGTCGTCAAGACCCAAGTCAATTCGCCGCGAAAATCGCGTTTCCTGATCTGACTTAAAAAATAAAAGGAAGCTGTTCCGCCGTCAAAAGCCGAACAGCTTCCCTGCTCCGATTACCAATCCCAGCGTAAACACCGCAATCGCGACTTCCCCGATGAAGCCGACCGCAAAAGGCCGTAGCCCCTGCTTGCGCATTTCACGGAAATTGGTACGAAGTCCTACTCCTGCAAAGGTCAGCAGGAATGCCCAACGCGAGAGATTCGCCAGCGACGTGTTCTGCTCCTTGGTGAAAAATCCCACCGTCGCCAGCAGCGACACCAGCAAAAATCCCAATACAAACTTCGGGAATTTCTGCCACAGAAACGCCGCCTTGTTCCCCACCACTTTTGCCTGCCCCTGGCTTGCCCAGTAAATCGCATAAGCCAGCACTACAAACCCGATCATCGCGTTCCGCGTCGTCTTCGCCAGCACTGCCAATTTCGCCGCCGCATCCGAATACAGTGCGCCCGCCGCCGTAGCCTCCGCCGTGTTGTCCACTGCCAGCCCTGCCCACAACCCATAACTGTGATCGCTCATGTGCAGGAAGTGTCCGATCAGCGGAAACGTGAACAGCGAAATCGCCCCCAACGCCAGAATCGCGGCAATCGCGAACGAAGAATCTTCATCGTCCGCATCAATCGCGCCCTTGGTCGCAATAATCGCGCTCACGCCGCACACCGCTGATCCCACCGCCAGTAGCGTCGTCAGCTTCGGCCGTAATCCAAACAACTTCCCCAGCAGCGTCATAAACGCCAGCGACCCCAGGATCTCAATCGCCACCAGCAGCAAACTTACTCCGCCCAGCTTCCACACATCGCCCAGCAAAAACCTCGACCCCAGCAGCACAATTCCAGCCTTCAGCCAGAATTCATACGTCGCGATTCCCGGTTTGAAGATCTCCGCCACGCCAATCACATTCGAAACAAATAGCCCCAGCACAATCGCCCACAACACATACTCGATATTCGGAATCACCCAGTGATGCGACTTCGCATACGTGCCGATATTCTTTTCCAGCAACTTTCCGGCGTACCCGATCACCACCAGCAGCGCCACACCGGGTATCAGCCGCAAAAATCTTGTCCCCACCGAAATCGCTGGTGCCCTCGGAATTGCAATCGCCTCTTCCATCGTTTCCTCTCCGAATCAAAATCGGCCCGACTCCGTAGCCAATCGCCCTGCTCCGCTCCTACCAACCCACCCGCGGAATAATCCCAACCTTAATCAATACCACCGCCGTCAACGCCACCAGCACCGCCCACGTATCCAGCGACAACCTCGGCCCCTTTTTCTCTTCGTCCTTCGTGCTCATCATTCCCTCCCAACCTACGAAACCCGTCCCACCGCTTCCGCCGCGCCTTCCGTTTCCCGCAACCAGCTAAACACCGGCTCTCGTGTCTCCGTTTGTGATATCACTCGTCCCACCAGCAGCAGCGCCGGCGCAGGCAAGGTCGACAACCTCTCCAGTCCCGCCAGCGTTGCCCGTTCCTCTGTCTGCTCCCCCTGCGTCGCCTTCGATACCACCACGCACGGCGTCTCCCCCGCGAAACCAGACTCCATCAGCCATCGCCCCACTTCCGTGTAGTCCGGTCCCGGCATATAGACTGCAACCGTCGTCTCCGGCGTCAATCCAATCCCCGGCAGCAACTGCGCCTCCGGTGAACGCGAAAACGTCGTAAATAGCACATGCGAAGCCAGTCGCCGGTCCGTCAGCGAAATCTTTGCCGCCGCCGCTGCTCCAAACGCCGCGGAAATTCCCGGCACAATCTCAAATTCAATCTTCGCCGCTCGCAACGCATACATTTCTTCCGCCGCCCGCCCAAACAGCAGCGGATCGCCGCCCTTCAGCCGCACTACCACCTCATGTTTTCCCGCCGATGCCACCAGCAGCGAATTAATATCGTCTTGCGACAGCCATTTCTTTCCGCACCGCTTGCCCACATCAATCCGTTCCACTCCCGCGGGAATCAGTCCCAATATCGCCGCGCTCACCAGCGAATCGTGCAGCACCACGCCCGCCCGTTCCAGCAGCCGCACCGCCTTCACCGTCAACAATTCCGGATCGCCCGGCCCGGCTCCCACCAAAAATACTCTGCCCATCACGCCACACCCTTCTTTTCATCCGCAGACGCCGCGTGCTCCACAAACTGTTCGAACGCCGCACGGCTTGCCAGCGAATGCAGCCACCGCTTCACCGACTCCGGATCGCCACCGCGTGCCCTCAATGTTTCCCGTGCCGAGCCCAGCCATTCCAGCCACAGCGCATACTCCGCCCCGAATTGCAGCTCTAATTCCTTGCGAAGCCGCTGCGCCAGTGCCGGACTCTTTCCATTCGTCGAAATGGCGATCTGCAAATCGCCGCGCTGCACAATCGATCCGTAATAAAAGTGACAGTTCTCGATGTCGTCCACCGCGTTGCACAAAATATTCCGCGCATCCGCTTCCAGAAATACCGCGCGATTCAATTCGCTCAGCGACGTCGCCGCCACCACCAGAAACGCCCCCTGCAGATCTTCGCCATCAAAACACTTGGGCACCCATTCCACCCGCTGCTCTCGCACCCAGTCCCCAATTTTCGGCGTCACCTTCGGCGAAATTACCCGCACCCGCGCGCCCGCTTGCAGCAATCCAGGAATCTTGTCGGTCGCAATGGCTCCGCCGCCGATCACCACCACCAGTCGGCCTTCCAATTTCAAAAATGCAGGGAATAAACTCATAAATCAGCCTTCCACTCCATGCGGCACTCGTCCTGGCGAAGCATCGCGCTGTTCCGCCATCACCGCAGGACTCCCGCTCAGGGTTTCCCGAATTTCCTCATTCGAATGCCGCGCCAAAAACCTCTGCAAAGTCTCTCCGCGCTCGTGCTCGATCTCAAACTTCTCCAGCAACCTCTCAATCGCATCTGGCACTTCCTCGGCCCGGCACCGGTAGCCCACCGGCCGCGCGATCGCCGCCAGTTGCCCCACGCCGCCTCCCACGCAGAAGTAGTAGGCGTCCACCATCTTCCCGTCGACCTTGATCTTCTTCCCTTCAATCCCGATGTCCGCGATCCAGTGCTGCCCGCAACTATTCGGGCATCCGGTAATGTGCAGCTTCAGTTGCTGCTGATAGTTTGGGAATCGATCCTCCAACTGTTCCGTCAACCACCGCGCGTACGTCTTCGTTTCCGTCAGTGCCAGCTTGCAAAACTCCGACCCCGTGCACGCCACTGTCCCGCGCACAAACGCCGATGCCGCCACCGGCAATCCGCCATGCGTCAGCG
>DASXBH010000025.1:0-2991 GCA_036491775.1 Candidatus Acidiferrum sp. | reverse complement strand
GTTGCGAAATTCTGAGCTGTGGGTTGGGTGGAGAGAAGTATAAGAGCGGGAGAAACTGGTTCAACTCGAATTTAGGACATTTATAGGCAGGTACGCTGGGGCAGGAGTGAACCTGTTCGATGAGTATGGGACTGTCATGGGGGACAGTTGATTTGTGATTCGCGGCGCGAATCGATGAACGTGGACGGATGAGTTGCGGAAGTTACGTTGGAACTTCTTGTTGGCGTGGAGGCGGCGCGGGAACGGAAGCGGAATTGTCACGTTTGAGGAAACGGAAGAGTGTGGCGTTGGCGAGAATGGTGATGAGTGAAGCGGCCAAGGTGGCGTTGTAGACATCGGAGCCGATGAGGCCGGAGTGCATGGAGACCTGGGCGAGGATAAAGGAAAATTCGCCGATTTGCGTAAGGCCGATGCCGACGCGCAAGGCGGTCTGCGCAGGATAGCCAAAGACGCGCACGATGCCGAACCAGACGGCAAATTTCCCGGCGAGGATGAGGACGACCAAGATCAGGAGCAAGCGCCAATTGGAGAGCCAGGTCCGCGGATCGATGAGCATGCCGATGGAAACGAAGAAGAGTGCGACGAAGGCGTCGCGAATGGGAAGAGTTTGCGCAGCGAGTTTGTGTGCGTACTGGGAGCTGCCGAGCAGGAGGCCACCGACAAAGGCACCGAGAGCGAGCGAGAGTCCCACAGCTTCGGTGATGGCGGCGACGACCAGGCAGATGGTGAGAGCGAGAAGAAGCGAGACTTCGTCGTTGCAGGTTTTTTGTATCTGGCGGAGGAGGGGCGGAACAAGTTTCCAGCCGGCGAATATAACGGGAATGAGGAGGAGAACGGCTTTGGAGATTCTCCAAATGATTTGGGCGTAGTTGGCGTTGCCGGCGGAGCCGAGGCTGGGGAGCAGGACGGTGAGAATAACGACGGCGAGATCTTCGACGAGAGTGAGGGAAATCATGACGCGACCCGCGGGGGAGTTGAGCTCGCCGCGATCGATGAGCAGGCGCATCAGCACCATGGTGCTGGCAACGGAGATGATGCAGCCGACGCCGACTCCTTGCGCGAAGGGCCAGCCGAAAAGGAAACCGGTGAGGACGCCGAGGGCGATGGAGAGCGAAATGCCGAGTGGCGCGCCGAGCAAAGCAATCCATTTCACTTTGAGGAGTTCGGGGATGGAGAATTCGATGCCGATGGAAAACATCAGGAGAATGACACCAACTTCGGCCATGGTTTCGAAGGTGTGGACGTCGTGGACATGCGGGCCAGGCGTGAATGGGCTGAGAAAAAGGCCGGCGACGACGTAGCCCAGGATGATGGGCTGGCGGAGACGCCAAAAGAGCAGGCCGATGATGAAGGCGCCAGCAAAGACCATGGCGATGTCTTGAAAGATTAAGGAATGATCAGTCACAGGGATGCTCCTGGTGGGAGACGCTTGGATGTTTGTGGAGAGAAGAAGTTTGGAAAATGACGGTGTGTCGTGAGAGACGGTTGGGAAGGTTGGAGGAGTGCGGGTACGACGATGAGTGTGGGGTCCACGATGATTCGGTAACTTTCTCGCAAGGGTCTTGGGAGAGTCAATGAAGTTCTGATTTACAATGTGGGCTGGTTGCTGCGAGGCATCGAAGATTGAGGAAAAATGATGAAGAGTAAGACAGCGACGGTGCTGACGCTGGTGGCACTGGGTATTTTGTTATGCGTGCCAGTGCTGCGGGCGCATCACGGGCTGGCGGCATTTGATACGACGCATACGGTGAGGATGGAAGGAACTGTCACGGAATTTCAGTGGATCAATCCGCACGCGTATATTTTTGCGGACTTGACCGACGATAAAGGCAAAGTGGCGAACTGGAAGCTGGAGATGGGCAGCCTGGGAATGCTGACCAAGTTTGGCGGTTGGACGAAGGATACGGTGAAACCGGGAGACAAAGTGACGGTGCAGGGATTTCGCGCGAAGGATGGATCGGCGTACATGTCGCTGGGAAAAATTGTGCTGCCGAATGGACAGTCGCTGCTGGGGGCTCCATAGACGCGCCGGACATGGTTGGAGTATGCCGGTGGCTGGAGCATACCGTGGTGGGAGCCAGCGTGCGGGAATCGCTGTGGCTATTTCCAGTGATTGAAACGGTGCATCTGCTGGGAATGGCGGCGTTGGTGGGGACGATTGGCGTGTTTGATTTGCGACTGCTGGGACTGGCGATGAAGCGGGCGCGAGTGGGCGAATTGGGGGCGCGGTTGCTGCCGTGGACGTGGTTGGGATTCGCGGTGCAGGTGGTGACGGGCGCGGTGCTGTTTGCGTCGGAAGCGGTGAAGATTTACGTGAATCCGGCGTTTCGCTTGAAGATGTTGCTGATTGTTTTTGCGGGAGTGCAGGCGCTGATTTTTCAGTGGATCATGCGGCGCGATGCGGCGAAGTGGGATGAGAGTGGCGTGTTGCCAGTGGGCGCGAAGGCGGCGGGCGGGGTTTCGATATTGTTGTGGGTGGGAATTGTGGCGGCGGGACGGTTTATTGGATTTGTGTAGTGGCGAAATGCTTTTCTGAAGTCCAATTACTGGCAACCCTGGCCATCCTTTGGGCTATTTCGACGTTCTTACGATTAATCATTAGGGCCGGTTAACGCTGCCAGCTCAACGGGTAAAGTGCGTACTAGACAAGGAACGTAGTTCGTTGACTAATGGGTGCTACGAATGAGAACGATACCCAAAGTGATTCCGCCACGCTCACGAGTACGACTCGTGAAGCCAGACCGGAGCACGCCCACCTGGCGCAAAGATGTCGGTCGGCGATTTAGGGTCGGCTATTACAGTCGCAAGGATGGTTTGGATTGCATCTGGCTCGTCAATGAGAACGGCGAGTACGAACAAACAACGGACCGCGAGTTCCTACTGAAATACTTTGAAATAGAACGCCTGTCCGACGAGAAGAACTTCTACGGGGTCGGAAAAAGACGGCTCACCAAACTACGCACGAAAACGCTATCTGGCAGCTAAGGTCCC
>DASXBH010000024.1:0-2997 GCA_036491775.1 Candidatus Acidiferrum sp. | reverse complement strand
GCCTCCCGGCAAAATAATTCCGTCGCAGCCTTTCAGGTCTTCCACGGTCCGCACTTCCACCGTTTCCGCTCCCAATTGCTGCAGCATCGCCGCGTGCGCCGCAAAATCCCCTTGTACCGCCAGTATCCCGATCTTCAATTTGCTTTTTCCGCCTTCTCGCTTCTTCAATTCCCTTACCACCCGCGCGTCGACAGCAGATCCTTCTCTTCCAGTTGCCGCACATCAATTCCCGGCATCGCTTCGCCCAGTTCTTCGCAAGCTTCCAGCACCGCCTTGGCATCCTCAAAGTGCGTCGTCGCCTTCACAATGGCCTTGGCACGCGCTTCGGGATCGCTGCTCTTGAAAATTCCCGATCCGACGAACACCGCCTCCGCGCCCAGCTTCCGCACTAACGCCGCATCCGCAGGTGTCGCGATTCCGCCCGCCGAGAAATTCGGCACCGGCAACTTCCCGGTCTTGGCAATCTCTCGAATCAGATCGAGTGGCGCGCCCAGTTCTTTGGCCTCGCGCATAATTTCATCGTCGCGCAGCGTGGTCAGCTTCTTCATCTGGCTCACAATCGTCCGCATGTGCCGCACCGCTTCCACCACGTTGCCCGAGCCCGCTTCGCCCTTGGTACGAATCATCGCCGCGCCTTCCGCGATCCGCCGCACCGCCTCGCCCAGGTTCCGCGCTCCGCAAACAAATGGCACTCGATAATCGTGCTTCCAGATGTGATTCTCTTCGTCCGCCGGCGTCAGCACTTCGCTCTCATCGATAAAATCCACTTCCAGCGCCTGCAACACTTCTGCTTCCGAGAAATGTCCGATGCGCACCTTGGCCATCACCGGAATCGTTACCGTCTTCATAATCTCGCGAATCACCTTGATCGCCGCCATCCGCGCCACGCCGCCTTCTTTGCGAATGTCCGAAGGCACCCGCTCCAGCGCCATCACCGCGCATGCTCCAGATTTCTCCGCAATGCGCGCCTGCTCGGCGTTCGTGACATCCATGATCACGCCGCCCTTCAACATTTCCGCGAGCCCCACTTTCACTCGCCATTCGTTCGTTCCCTTGATCCCGTTTCCGCTTCCGTTCGTCGTCTTCCCGCTTCCGTTCGTCTTCTTGGCTTGCATGATGCTCTCCTCTCGAATTCCCTAAGTTCCTAAATCCCTAATTTCCTGACAATCTCTTCGAAATTTCTTATGCGTTCAACTCCAGCCTCGCCATTTATCATCTCGACCGGAGAGCCCGCACCTTTTGCTGGCTCGCAGCGGAGAAATCGTCGGCGAGATCCCAACGCTATATCCCACGGATCCGCATTCAACCTCATCCCTTCGCGAAATGACTCTCCCCCACCACTACAAATCTTCCTTTGCCTCGCGCCAGTAAATTCCCTTGCCCATCGCGTATTTCCGCCACGCGAAACCGGCTCCGCCCCTTCTCTTCCTCTTGCCAGCCTTCCACCGCAATTTCCCGGTCCACTGGCACCGGCTTTTTATACTCGATACTCATCTCCGCGGTCACCGCGCGTTCCTCATCCAGTTTCGAAAGCTTGCCCATCGCTTCGTCCAGCACTACCGCGATGATTCCGCCATGCGCAAACCCGCCACCGCCCGCGTAATTCGGCCCCAACGCAAATTTTCCCCGCGTCCGCCGCGCCTCGAAGTCCAGTTCAAACCGTAATTTCATTCCCGCGCTATTCGCTCCGCCGCAGCCAAAACAGCGATTCGCTTCCTGCGGCTCCAGTGGCACTATTTTCGGCATCGCGTCTCCGAACCTCACACCAGCGCCACGTGCGCTCGCTCCGCACGCCGCGTTCCGCGTTGCCGCTTCCGCATCTCTACCCGCAGCAATTCCGCCAAAATACTGACCCCACGCACAATCTGCTTCTCATTCAAGCTCGCGAAGCCCAGTCGCAACGTATTTGGCAGCGGCGCCTGGAAATAGAAATACCGTCCCGGCGCAAACAGCACCCCGCGCTCTTTCGCGTGAATCATCAATTCGCTGGCATCAAATCCCGCCGGAAGCTCCAGCCACAAACACATCCCGCCTTCGGGCTTCGTCCACCGCGTTCCTTCCGGCATTTGCCGCCGCAGCGCTTCGTCCAACACCTGAAGCCGGCTCGCGTACACCTTCCGCATCTTCACCAGATGTTTCTGAAACAATCCCCGCTTGATAAATTCCGCCAGCGTCGCCTGCGCCAGTTGATCCGTATGCAAATCCGTCATCTGCTTCACGATCCGCAAACGCTCAATCGCCGCTGCGGGCGCCACGATCCATCCCACCCGCAATCCCGGAAATGCCACCTTCGCGAAACTATCAATGTGGATCACCAGATTCGAGCGATCCAACTGCTTCAGCGACGGTATCCGCTCATCGCGCGCGTGCAACCGCGCATAAATATGATCTTCCACAATCGGCACGCGATACTTGCTGGCGATTTCCAGCAATTTTCGCCGTGAAGCCAGCGGCATCGATGTTCCTGTAGGATTATGAAAGTCCGGCGTCAGCACAATCAGTTTCACGCGATTCGCGATCAGCGTCGCTTCCAGTATTTCCAGATCAATCCCCAACGCGCTTCCCGGCTCTGCGTGCGTCCGGACCGGCACGCCCAAACACCGCGCCCGCACCGCCTGAAACACCGCCGACGCTCCCGGATACGTCGGATTCTCCAGAATCACCGTGTCGCCCGTTCGCACAAACGCCTTCGCGATCAGGTCCAGCGCCTGCTGGCATCCCGCCGTAATCAACAGCGTCTCGTCCTTCGCCGGAATCCCTTCGCTACGCAGCAGCTCCAGCATCGCTTCCTTCAGCGACACGTATCCGTCCGAAGCGCCCAAACTCAAAATGTCTTGTCCCTCGCGGCGCAACGCCGCATGCGCGCACGTCTGCAACTCTTCCACCGGAAAAAATTCGTCTGCCGGCCGCGCCATCAAAAACGACAACGCATTCACCGGAGCCTGCGCCGTCAGCCGGGTCAAAATCTCTTCGCTGCGTTCGTCCGCAAACAGCAAT
>DASXBH010000023.1:0-9531 GCA_036491775.1 Candidatus Acidiferrum sp. | reverse complement strand
CCTTGAACTTCGTGGTTGTACTTGTTTCTTTTTCAGTACGAGTCGCTATCCCTACGTTACCAATGGCCACAGAATTTTGCCCCCTTGAGAACGCCGCAAATTTGAATCGTTATGCCATTTTGCGAAAGGGACCGGACTACGAAATGCGGAGTGGCGGCACTATAGCGGCAGGGCGGGAAGGTGTCAAGACAGGGCGAGCAAGAATTAAGGTGCTCGCGCGACCCCGGACGACATTCCTACAGACCCCGGTTTATGCCGGGCGCATGCCAGCGTCATAGGTATCGGGCGAAGTTTGCTCGACGGGAGTCATGAAGGAACTGGCACCGAAAGAAGTTTTCGCTCTTGCCTTATAACACAAGATTCTATGGCGCCGTGTGCCTCCTCCAAGAGGCTTAACCTCCCGGCGGCTTCACTCCGCGTGTGTATTCTTGCCTCCTTCACTTCTCAATTTCCCCCTTCCAATTTTGAATAACCGACAACGGGGGAGCCTCTCGCTGATCCATCAAGGTGTTGAACAAAAAGTTATTTCCGTCGGCGCTGACCGCATATGTGAACACATCCTGCGAAGAAATCTTCTGCCTTCGTCTGGTTTGAAACAACGCCACCGGGGTCATCGCTTCAAATCCCGTCCCCAGCTTTACACTCGCCGCCATCAATTTTCCATCCGGAGCCACATAGAACAACTCTTTTCCGTCTCGCCTCCAGCGCGGTTCTTCGCCTCCTCCGCGAGATACCTGCCACTTACTGCTCGCAAGCGGAAATGGAGAAACATAAACCTCCCAGTCTCCAGTCTCATTTGTTGCGTAAGCCACATACTTCCCATCCGGAGAAAACTGCGCGTTCCTCACCACCCCCGGACCTTTGATATAGGCCTGACTTTTGTCGTCCGCGACCGAGTAATACCAAAGCTCCGTCTCATTTCTGAGCAACAGATATTTCCCGTCGCGTGACCAATCCCACGGGTTCACCATTCTTCCTTCCTTCACGTCGGTGAATTCATGTTCGGGGCCGGATCCGTCCGAGTTTTTCTGAAAAAGCTTATTGACCAATTTGCGGTTGGACGTAAACACAATAGTCTTCCCGTCTGCACTCCACACTGGATCCTGATTTAGGGATGGGTGCAGCGTCAGTCGCAACGCTGTATCCGATTTCACATCCTGTACCCAGATCCCTATGGCCCGGCCGTCCGGGCCCCTCTGGTCATAGGCCACTCTCTTCCCGTCCGGCGAAAAATTTGGATTTGCATACGTTCCCGCAGGCCCTACCGTTCCCAAAGTCTTTCCTTCTCTGTCAAACCAGGTCAGCCGCGATACGCCCAGAGCCGATCCGGTCTGCGCCACCAGGGTTCCATCTTTCGCTACGTCGAACAGGGCCAGGTCCAGCACCGGCATGTAGTAAACCTCGCGCAGCAACTGGTGCGGATCTCCGGTTAGCGAAAATGTCTTAAGGTCAAATGCCTGTGCCACCAACGCATTGTCTCGCATATAGAGTAAGTAACCAGGCTCGGCATACGCCGCATTCGAATTTGCTGGTACAAGCAGGCGCTTTTCCTTGGAATTCAGCGACGCGAGAAAAATCGCGTTCTTGTCGAATTGGCCAGCGAAATTCGCGGCCAGATAGATGTAATGCTTTCCATCCGGCAGGAACAGCGGCCACCGGTGGCTTGACTCCGATCGGGAATCGTCCAGTCTTGTTTCTTCCAGGGGCGTTCCCCCCGCCGCTGACACCCGATGAATTCCCAAAAAAACATCTGGAGTAAACAAGATCACGCCATCTTTATTCCACGTTCCGCCACGTCCGTTTGGCGCGTCGCAAATCACTTGTATCGACTTGCCCACCAAATCCACCTTCTTCAATTTTCCTTGCGCAAAAAATCCGATGTATTTTCCATCCGGCGACCAGAATGGATGCATCGCCCCATCTGTTCCTTCAACGATGTTAGGACTTGCCTCTCCCAGCCGGTACGTCCAGATCAGATATTTATTTCCTTGTTCGGAGTAGGCCACCATCGCCACCACTTGCCCGTCCGGTGACAGCGTCAAATCATTCGCGCCTAGATGAAATGGGCTCGCGAAGTAAATTGTCCGTTTCGGCTCCTTCGTTTTCGACCACCACGTTAAGCCGGCAACAGCCAGTAGCAATAGCCCCGCGCCCAGCACCCATTCAAGCCACCTCCAAGTTCGGCTTCGCTTGCTGACCTTGACACTGGCCGGCGAGGCGTGCGGCGCATCCGTCAACCAACTCAATTGTGTTCCCAAATCGCCCGCGCTCTGCCACCGGTCCTCTGGCATTTTTGCCAGGCACTTGCGAATCGTGCGGTCCAGCGCCGGCGGTGTCATGGGCTTCACCGCGTTAATCGGCGTCGGTTCCTTCTCTAAAATTGCGCTCGCCACGCTCAACTGCGTCCTTCCCACAAATGCTTTTTCTCCAGTCACCATCTCGTATAGGACCGCGCCCAAGGAAAATATGTCGCTTCGCCCATCCACCTCTTTTCCTTCCACCTGCTCCGGCGACATGTATTGGAACGTGCCAACAATCGACCCTTCTTCTGTCATAGGTGATTGTGCAGGCGCGGCCCAGGTGAGTGTGGCGAGCGACGCAACAGGTGCCACAGCCTTGGCCAACCCAAAATCCAGCAACTTTGTTCCACTCGCCGTCAGCATCACATTCCCCGGCTTCAGATCACGATGGACAATTCCGCAGCGATGCGCTTTGTCAAGCGCGTCGGCGATTTGCGCGCCGAATTTCAAGACCTGATCGAGTGGCAGGGGACCTTTTTCCAGCCGCTTGGCCAGCGTCTGTCCTTCGACACACTCCATCACCAAGTAGTCCACTCCATCCTGACTACCGACATCATGCAGCACACAAATATTCGGGTGATTCAATCCAGAAATGGTCTTTGCTTCCCGCTCAAATCTCTGCTTCCGCGCGGTGTCCGTCGATAGCTCCTTCGGTAAAATCTTTACTGCCACATCCCGTCCGAGCCGCATGTCCCGCGCCCGATACACTTCTCCCATCCCGCCCGACCCCAGCGGTGAGAGAATTTCGTAAGGCCCAAGCTGTGAACCTGGAGCGAGGGGCATAAGTGGCGCGATTATAACCCCAGGCGAGCGTATGCGGGCAATCACTCACTCAGTTGATTGCCCGCATACTTAGATACTTAGAAAGCACAGGAAATTAGAGGTCCACAGACTGTAATCTGCAAACCATCCATGTCCCAGAATTGTGACTTTCCAAGTCAACAAAATACAGCCGCCCCCGCGGCCACCATTTTTGACGAGAACGGATTTTCAATGGACAACACAGAAACGTTCAAACAACTCATGTTTAATGACGATCGAGAAGCCAAGTGACGCGAGATGAAGAATCAACTACTTGGGGCGGGCTCGAGCTTGGGGTTTTCTGAACGTTCGTTGCGTAGCCTGATTTGTGTCCAACGTTGAACACGAAGATTCACTCCGTGGAAACCGCGAGAACCCGCGCCACGATCCGAGCTTCGAGAACGCCGTTTCGGGAGAGCTTCCGTATAGCCGACGATCCGGCCAGAACCCGTTCCGGGGCTGGTTCTAGACTTCTAATGCGAACATGCGGCGAGTAGGAACACGTGATAAGAGAGTTGTTTGTCCCCCGTTGCTGAGTATGTCATCCCGCTCATGACAACAGCGGTGCACAGTTCTGGCCGATTCTTCAACGGCCTAAGGTATACTTTCCAAAACCGTGGGACTCACTTCCGGCACAAAATTCGGGCCCTATGAGATCGAATCGCCGCTCGGCGTCGGCGGCATGGGCGAAGTCTATCGCGCGCGCGACGCCCGCCTGGACCGCTGCGTGGCCATCAAGGTGCTCGCTTCTCACCTAGCGTCTTCTCCCGAGCTGAAGCAGCGCTTCGAACGAGAAGCCCGCGCGCTTTCCGCGCTGAATCATCCTCATATTTGCCAACTCTATGACATCGGTTCGCAAAACGGCACCGATTATCTGGTCATGGAGTATCTTGAGGGCGAAACCCTCGCCGACCGCATTCGCAAGGGCCCCATGCCGTTGAACGAAGTGCTCAAGATCGGCACCATGATTGCCGATGCCTTGCAACGCGCCCACCGCGCGGGCATTGTGCATCGTGACCTGAAGCCTGGAAACGTCATTTTGACGAAATCCGGCGCAAAACTGATGGACTTTGGCCTGGCAAAACCTTCTTCACTTGGAAGAATGTCGGAGTCCGGATCCGCGCCAATACTTTCTGCGGCAATGACGGTGACAGCCGCCAGCCCAGTGACCCCGCTCACCAGCGCCGGCACCATCATTGGCACGATTCAATACATGTCCCCGGAGCAGATCTCCGGCCAGGAAGCCGACGCCCGCAGTGATATTTTTTGCCTCGGCTGTGTCCTCTACGAGATGATCGCCGGCAAACGCGCGTTTGAGGGCAAGAGCCAGATCTCCGTCGCTTCGGCCATCCTGGAAAAAGATCCGGAACCCCTGGCAAAATTCCAGCCATTAACTCCACCGGCGCTCGATCACCTCGTCCAAACATGCCTTGCGAAAGAACCGGAGTCGCGCTGGCAAAGCGCTTCGGACATTGCCCAGCAATTGCGCTGGATCGCCAGCAACAGTCCCAGCGCCGAGAAAGCAAAACCTGAAGAATCCAAACAGACGTGGTGGAAAAATCTGGTCTGGGGCGCCGCAGTTGCCGCACTTCTTGCGCTCCTCTTGTGGTCCAACCTTCGCGAGCGCGGCAGCGGACCGGCACAAACGCTGCGCTCGTTTTTGCCGCCGCCCGCGGAGATGAGTTTCGATTTCACCGGCGATTTTTCGGGCCCGCCGGTGATCCGGCTGGATGGCACGGCCATCGCTTTCTGTGCCCGTTCTCAGAAAGAACGAAACTCCATTTGGGTGCAATCGCTCGACGAAGTCGCCGCCAAGAAACTAGAGGGCACCGAAGGCGCTTCCTTTCCCTTCTGGTCCTACGACGGAAAATTCCTCGGATTTTTTGCCGACGGCCGATTGAAGAAAGTACCCGCGTCGGGTGGACCGGTCACGGTTCTCGCGGATGCGTCCAACGCCCGCGGTGGTTCCTGGAATCAGGACAACATTATTATCTACGAGCCCGATTATCGCGATACCTTGTGGCAAGTCAGCGCTTCCGGTGGCACACCGACCCGGCTTACCAAGTTTGAATCCAGCAAGCACACCACCCACCGCTGGCCCATGTTTCTTCCGGACGGCAAGCATTTCCTGTTTTATGCCACTAATCACTCCGGTCAATCGGAACAAGGCATTTATTTCGGCTCGCTTGCGGATGGCACTTACAAGCATGTGCTGGACGCGGACTCCGATGCTCGGTACGCATCGGGTTATTTGCTCTACCACGTGCAATCGCAGCTTCTGGCACAGAAATTTGACGCATCCACAGGTTCAGTCTCCGGCGAACCGGTCATTTTGGCCAATCTTGTCGAGTACGATGCCGGAACGTGGCACACCACTTTCGCGGTCAGCCAGAACGGTCTTCTCATCTACGAACCGGGCAACAAATCCCTGGGCACCGATCTTTCCTGGGTGGACCGCAGCGGAAAGATTCTCAATCCTGTCGGCGAGCGAACATTCTACAAAGGCAGCGGACGCGTTTCGCCTGACGGCAAGCGACTGGCCGTCTCCCTGGGCGAACCGCAAGCCGACGTTTGGGTTTTCGATCTGACCCGCGGCACACGCACGCGCCTAACCTTTGGCGGCGCGACACATATGATGCCGTCGTGGTCTGCGGACGGCCAACGTATTGTCTATGTTCGGCAGAGCGGATCCGCGGTCTTCGCGGGGACTTCCCTGCGTGCTCGCTTGGCCAGCGGGGGCGGGCAAGAAGAAATCTTGATGGATCAGGCCCGCCCAGAAGATCAGATCTCGCTTCTTCTGCCGCAGTGGTCGTCTGACGGCCGCTATTTGCTTCACATGGAGCAGCAAGGCCCAACTGGCGCAGCGGTTTGGGCGCTACCCACTGGCGGAGACAAGAAACCCCTTGTCATCGCGAAAGCGCAAAACCCGCAAGGAAGGATCATTCAGTTTCGCTTGTCTCCCGATGACCGCTGGTTGGCCTTCACCTCCACAGACTCCGGCCGCGAGGAAGTGTACGTCACCCACTTTCCAAGTGGAGAAGGCCGCTGGCAGGTTTCCCAAACCGGCGCCACCTTTCCCGCCTGGAGAGGCGATAGCAAAGAGATTTACTTCATCGGACTGGATGGCGCGCTACATGGCGCCAGCGTTGACGCAAAGAATAACGAATTTGAAGTGGAACAGGTGCGCCCGCTTTTCCGTGTGAACTACACCGCGCCCATCGGAAACGCCTTCGACAACGCTCCGGACGGCCAGCATTTCGTCGTCACCGAACTTCCCCAAGCCGTACCCACTCCGCTCGTCCTCATCTCTAACTGGCAAGCCGAACTGAAAAAATAGCGCGCACCTGGTCAGGCAGTTCAAGGCAACCGATACACTTCACGGTTCCGCCCGAGTTACGGGCCACTCGGAACTTAGCACCCGACAGGCCATAACTTCCGCATTGCCGACGAACCGGAAGGTGCCGCTCCTCTCGTCGTATCTGGATCACGGGCAATGCGGAAGTCATGCTGAGGACGAGCAAACCGGGCAAAACGCATTTATGAAGGTAGGTTGTAGGCTCGGGAGTTTTACGCTGGTCAGGCACACCGACGTTATTCAGTTTCATCTGCGTGAAGTATCGCTTAAAAGTTTGGGAGGCGCGTCCTGAGGATGTGCGCGCTTTTTTCAGGGCGTGGATCCCGGTCGATTCGAAGGAACTAAGGATGAAGGCACCAGCTCAGCTCACGGAAAAGCTGCAAGCCTAATCAGTTGTTGACCATCCGGCATAGTTACGGTAACGATCAAATGCCTCGTCAAGGGAGTATTTTGGGACGACAAAGTGAATGTGTATTCGATAAGGTTCGTAGAGAATTCTTCGCCTGCTACGCTGTATATTTTTGATTTGCGCTTGAATGGCAACTGCACGAAATCTTCAGCTGGCTGTAATTGCATCTCGTCTTTCCACTGTGCTTTGAAACTGAGGCCGACAGCCATTTGATCTGGAATAACGAGTGAACTGAATGAAGCGACTCCGTGCTTGTCGCACTCGTGTTGACCGACTCTAATAACTATTTGCAAATGCTCGGGGTAGAAATTGACTCTATCCGGGCCTTTTCTAAAAATTGGGCCATGGGAAGTATCCTTCCTTTTTAGACCGCGGAAAAAGTCGTCTGATGAGACGCCGCCGCCCCAAAAAAGACAAGTGCCGCGGTAAGGAATTTGTTGGTCGCCGAATTCAAGCACTTCGGAATGATGAATATCATCGGATTGCACTGTGATCGGATTAAGAATCGCCCAAAGAAATGAGCTGGCCAGCAACGTTCTTCCGGAGCGATGATACATAGGTGAGTATTTGACCGGTGGTCGAGAATTTCTTCGTATCAATTCCCATAGTAATACAGAACGAATATAAATCTCTTTTCCGTGACTCGATCATGGGTTCGGCTGTTGCACACATGATTGGAACACACAAGAGATTGCGTGAAGTATCGCTTTGGCCGAGCCTGGCCTAAAAGTTTAGGAGGCGCGTTCTGAGGATATGCGCGCTTTTTTCAGGGCGTACAATACACTAGAATCTCCCGCTGTTTGTGTGTCAAATCACGCGCGTGGCACATACCTGTGCTGATGACGTGCAGCGCTCCGGCGTTGGTCCGTTCTTCGAATTAGTTCCGGTTGGCCACCACTGGACCGGAGTTGGCAACGTACCGTTGTCAATGCCAGCTACGCCTAGTTCCGGTTTCCACCCCCGTGGGTTTGACGGCAGACCTTGCAAAACGTCGGCGGCTCGGAGTTATCCACGTAGTGATGCACCGGTTTGAACGTCTTGACATAGGCAAACACCGCGGCAATATCCTCGTCCGTCATACCACCGTAAGTGTGCCAAGGCATGATCTGGCTGAGCTCCCGCGCCCCGACGTACCCGGTGCGAATCGCCTGCGTAAACATGGCCTGGTCGTAGTAAGGAATCCCCGTCGGGTCGGGAGTGATGTTGCTGCTAGCCACGCGGCCCCACGGCCCATCGAAAACGAATCCGCCAGCAAAGTCCATGCCTGGCAGTGGCTGCCCATGTGCGTCCAGTGGCGTGTGACAATCCGTGCATCCGGCAATGGTCACCAGGTATTTCCCGCGCTTTTCCGGAGTCGAACGGTCGGGTTCGGGCACTGGCGCGTCCAGTGGCTGCGGGGCGCTGCGGATCAAGTATTTTACGGGGAAAATCAGGTCGGTCGGCGGCTGCTGCTTGCGCACCGGCGGTAGCGACCGCAAGTACACGATGACCGAGGCCAGGTCTTCGTCGGACATGGATCGGAGATCCAGGTACGGCATGAGCGGAAACAGCGCCCGCCCATCGTGGCTGACGCCCTCGCGGATGGCGCGTGCCAGTTGATCGTCGCTCCAATTTCCCGCGCCGGTTTCTGGATCTGGAGTGATATTCGGTGCGAACACTTTTCCAGGGAGGCCCTTGAAGATCTTCATGTCCTGGCCAGCGCCGGCCGTGTTGGGCCGTACGGGCGCATCGTGGACTGTCCAATCGTGCTCGGCGTGGCAGACAAGGCACTTAGCTACGTTCCGTACCAAGTACTCGCCCCGCGCCAGGCGTGCCGGCGTGCCCTCGAACTTCCTAGGGGTGAGCGAGCGCGTCCGCGGTCCGAGGAATGGATGCCATCCGATAGTAAGTGTGATCCCTGCGGCCAAAACCAGCAGGAGCACGGCGAACACCAATCCTAGCGTCTTTCCAAGTCTGTTCATCCTCGGAACCTCTTGCTGGCGGAGCCGGCGTGACAAGAACATCGAGGCTTGGGACATGGGTCCGCTGGGCGGGCCCGCAGCCGCAAGGCGCTAGACGCGGGCCGCTTTTTGTCCCCGATAGGCCGGCGCGAAAACTTCGGCTACAAAAGTCTCCAGCGTTGTGGGAGTGGTGTTCCTTGGGGAGCGTGGCTCGAGCGTCTTTAAGTGGCCCGAATTCTGAGCGTCCGCCAACTCCAACAGCAGATCCGCCATATTCGAAGACATGCCCATCTGCATGAAACCCGGCTTCAACTGTGCCGCCGGCATCTGCTTATATGTCAGGTCGGGCTTGCCGATCGCGGCGCCGACTATTTTGGCGGCTTCCGTGTTCGTGACATCGCGAGCCCCTTGCAGTTCGCGCGTGCTCTTTCCTTGAAAATCGAGCTGCAGCAGGGCGTCGGCGGCTGCGTCGCCGATATCGCGCGTTGCGATCATGGGTATCGGCAGATCGCCTTTGACAGGGCCGGCCATTGTTCCGAAGGCCTTGATCACGCCAACCTGGAACAGAAGATTTTCCATGAAGGAGGCGGGTCGCAGGTAGAGGGCGTTCAATCCAGGAATCGCGCCAAGCTTCTTTTCAAGATTGTACAGCCCGACCACGGGGCCCGTCTTATCCGGCTTGTCCGCGCCGACGCTGCTCAGCACGACGGCGTATTTTATTCCGCT
>DASXBH010000022.1:0-7295 GCA_036491775.1 Candidatus Acidiferrum sp. | reverse complement strand
CCGTCGATGCGCAACACTTTGACGGAACTGTTGATGGCGTAAACATCGACCAGGCCAATCGCGCCGGGAGTAGCATCAACCGTGCGCAACAGGTCTTCGTCGTTTTCGACAATCTTAATCACCGGGCGCGATTCGTTGAGTTTGGCAACCAGCGGTTTCACTTCCGTCGCAGGAACGCCAAACAGTTTCTGGATCGCAGCGCGCATCTCCGGCGTTTCGGGATCGTGCATCACCAGCGTGAAATTCTTGCCATCGGGCCACGCTTTCTGCGTACCCTTGCAAAGTTTCACCAGATCGGCGAGAGGAATATCTTGAAGTTTGCTGCCCACCGGCGCGATCACCGCCCAATTCTTCATCGCGGCGAGCAGCGGCAAAGCAGAAATAGCGACGATACACAGTGCAACAGCAAGTTGAACCAAACGTATGGAACGACGGTCGATCATAACTCCCCACACAACCTTTCTCAGTAGGTTGACCTTAGTTTGGGAACTGGCGATGCAACAGACAAGTACCAGCTAGGAAGCGTGTGCCCAACTGACGACGGCTCGCTGCCACCAAGTAATAAAGGAAATACCGCTTGGCAAATGCGCACACCTGACCTTCCGTCCAGTATCGAGGAGAAAGCAGCAAACGATACCTTCGGAAAGTACCCTGGCAGAGTTCTTTCAAAACGATTGAGGAGCGGTGCGGTTATGAGAAACATGGCGGCGAAAGGGCTTTTGGTGGTTTTGGCTGGAGCGATGACAACGCCAATCTGGGCGCAGCAAACCGCGCACCTGGCGGAAGCAAAAGCGCGAACGGCAAAGCCTGCGGTGAAGGTGACGCCATCTGCACAATTGCTATTTGGATCGCTGGGGATTGCGAGCAAGTCCGTGGAAGCGCGGCAACAACTGGAAATGGCGATTGATCAATATGAAAATGCGCAATACGCGGATGCAATTTTGCACGCGCAGAAAGCTACAGAGAAGGACCCGAATTTTGCGCTAGCGTATGCGCTGTGGTCGTACGCCGCGAAGTGGATTGGTTCGGCGCCGGACGCGCTGGCGAAGGCGCAGGGATTGTCTGCGAAGTGCGCACCCGACGAAAAACTCTTGGTGAAATTCATGACTGGCACGCAGGAAGCCGATTCGCTTCCCGCGATTATGGCCATGAACGATTTGGTGAAACTGCACCCGAAAGACAAGCATGTGTTGTATCTAGCCGGTGAATGGCTGTTTTTCCAGGAGGATTATTCGCGCGGGCGAAAGCTGATGGAAGCTTCGCTGGAGCAGGATCCCAAATTTCCCCCGGCGCTGAACACGCTGGGATATGCGTATGTGGAATCGCTTGACCCACAACCTGCGAAGGGGATCAGTCTGCTGCGGAGATATGCGGATGCATTGCCGGATGATCCGAACCCGCAAGATTCGCTGGGCGAAGTGTTGCGGATGACTGGGGATGATGAAGGCTCGCTAGCACACTATGCGCAGGCACTGGAAATGTCGGCGACTTATGTCACGTCGCAGTACGGGCGCGGCGACACGTACACATTGATGGGAAAATATTCGCAAGCGCGAGCGGAATACGATAAGGCCATGGGAATGGCTTCGAGCGATCACGAGCGGTTGCACATAGCATTTCAGAAGACGCTGGTACATTTCTGGGAAGGCGATGCAGGCACAGGCCGTGTGGAACTGGCGCAACTCTCGGCTAAAGCGGCAGAAGCGAAAGATGCGATGGCACAATTTGAAATTGATTATGCACGGGTGCTGCTAGCGAAAGATTTGCCGAGCGCGCGTGAACTCCTGACCAGCATGGAGAACCGGCTAGCGACAATTCCTGACGGGATGCTTCCGGTGGAGCGCAACTCGGAATATGCGAATGTGCTGCGCGAGCAAGTGCGGTTGGCAGTCAAAGAGCACAAGACCAGCGAAGCGGAAGCAGTGGAGCACAAACTGGAGGAGCTAGCGGCCAGTTCGCGCGACCAGAAAGTGGAAAGCATTTACGAATCGGCGCGCGGTTACGTAATGCATGCAAATGGAGATTATGCTAACGCCGTGGACGAACTAACTTCGGATTTGCACTCGCCACTGGTGGTGGCACAGTTGATCGCGACCGAGCAGAAATTAAACAACGCCGACGGCACGGAGAAGGCGCGAGTACGGTTGAAGTATCTGCGGACGCCAACAGCGGAGTGGCTGGTGGTGAAGATGAACGGCGAAGGATCGCAGAGCGCGGCAAAGTAGGGACTGAAAAAGCAAAACTGGCAAGCAACAAGATCAGAAAAAGAATGCGCTCCGCAAAGATGGATTCTGCGGAGCGCATTTGTTTGGGATGAGTCTCTGTCAGGCGCGCTTGAGAAGCCGGGTGATCCAAACGAGAATCACCGCGCCGACGAATGCCACAATGATCGAGCCGATGAGTCCGCCACCGGGCCAGATGCCCAGCATACTGAAGATCCATCCGCCAACGATGCCGCCAAGAATGCCAAGGATGATGTCGACCAAGACGCCATAGCCACCACCCTTCATGACTTGGCCGGCAAGCCAGCCAGCAATTAACCCGACGATAATCCAAGTGAGAAAACTCATAGACACAACCTCCTGGCTCCGCAACGGAGCGACTTTACCAGTGACCCCGGGACGGCAGCGAGTCTACAGCTTTGCCTTGCCCCAGGTCACGCGCAAACCTGTGGAGAGCAGCAGGTCGTTGCCCTTGAGACCGGGAGGCGGATAACTGATGTAGCGATCGCTGAAAGTAAATTGCCAACTGAGCCAAGCTTTCAACTGGCTGGCGACGGTGGAATCGAATTGGTAGCGATATTCGCCAGTGTGGGAAAGGTTGGGATAGAAGGTGAAGCGTTCGGTGAGCGCGGTACGCTCGGAGAATTTGTAATCGAACTCTTGGCCTACGAGAGCTTCCGCGCTGTTCTGGACAATAGAAGCGATGGGAACCGGTGGCGGACCCGGATCGATATAAGAAGCGAATGAGTCGCGATCGTAGCTGAGACCGCCGAATATATCGAAGACGGCGTTGTCGGTTTTTATGAGGTGGTATCCGAAACCGCCGCCGAAGACGCTGCGAAGGGACAGGTGCTGAAGTTCGTTAGTCTCAAAATCGGCCAGACCAAAGACGAAGGTGCGGGGGCTGAGATTGTAATCGAAGCGGCCGCCGGCACGAAGTGCGTTGGCGGTTGTGCGGCTGGGAGGAAGAGTGTCGTCGTTGGCGTAGATGTAGGTGGAATAAAGGGTCAGCTTGTCCTTGGGAGTTTCGCGAACCGCCTTGGCAGACAGTGTGTAGCTGACGGTTGCAGAGTTGCCGCGGGTGAGGGCGAGACCGGTGTCGAAGAGGCCGCTCCAGAAATAAGTAAGTTTAGGATGAGCCATTTTCTCTGCTTCGATGTCGTAGGCTTTTTGTTCCGCGTCACTACGCACCGCGACGATGGTGTCTTTGGTGGTGCCAGCGGCTTCCGGAGGCGCACCGGCAACGACGAATTTTCCGTCCCTGGTGACAACTCTGCCGGAGAGGCGCTTACCATCCTTTAAAGTGAGATTGAGATTTTCGGAAGAGTCGATGGCGGTGATGGCGTCCCATTGGATGGTGACATCACCGGCAAATTCCGTTTTGACCAGCAAAGTTTTGCCATCGCCGTTGACGATAGTGCCGGTAAGGCGGTCACCGTTCTTGAGAGTGACCTGATCCGCGTGGGCTGCGGATACGAAGAGAAATAACAACACGAGTGGGGACAGAAAACTGCGACGCATTACGCCTCCTAAAGATGGTCTTCACGATTCGAGCAGCTGCAGTTAGACGTCATTCGGGCGGGCGGACCGAAGGGACTTGCGTGAAATTTGGAGCGAACAGCGCATTGAGTGTAATGAATCAGAAGGGGACCCGCAATTCTTTTCATGGCGCATTAAGTGCGTTTTATGCGGCCTAATAGTGGAGGAATGGAAGGATTCGTTATACTTTGAACGAGGGGCAGAGGGATGTATTCCGGCGTCGCTGGAGCGACGCCCTGAGCGTCGAAAAAAATAGTTCGACGATCTTCATTGTGTCTACCAAAAGTTAGAACGTCGGCCGCACGGCGGTGGATGGCTTAAAAATTGAACTGATCGTGGAGGTCAGCGTGAAAACGATTTGTCGCAGAGGCGTTATGCAAGGGCTGCTGGCGCTGATGTTGGTGGCAGCGGTGGCAGGGTGTGCGCCGGAAGCTAAACATGATGGAAGCAACGCGACGTTGCCACAAACGTCGACGGCGAAGCCGACGGTAGTGTTCATGACTGACTTTGGAGTAGCGAACGATGCGGTGGCGATCTGCAAGGCGGTGATGTATGGAATTGCGCCCGATCTGCGAATTCGAGACATCACGCATAGTGTTACGCCGTTTTCGATTGAAGAGGGAGCGCGATTTCTGGCGGGCGTCTCGCCGTATTACCCGGCGGGCACCGTATTTGTAGGAGTGGTAGATCCGGGCGTGGGGACGTCGCGGAAGGCGGTAGTGGTGAAGACCAAGAAAGGGCAATTCTTTGTGGTGCCAGATAATGGGCTGGTGTCACCGGTAGTAGATCGCGACGGATTGGATTCCGCGCGAGAGATCACAAATACCGGATGGATGATTGGGGACAAGGTGTCATCGACGTTCCACGGACGCGATATTTTTTCGCCGGTGGGAGCTCATCTGGCCGCGGGTGGAGACTGGACGCTGGTCGGGCCGGTAGTTACGGATCTGGTGCGACTCACGGCGAAGACGTCGACCACAACGGACAAGGGAATTGAAGGGGACGTAATCGGATTGGATGATCCGTATGGATCGTTGATTACGGATATCCCGGGCGAGGAATTTAAGAAGCTGGGTTATGTGCTGGGCGACAAAGTGACGGTGCAGATCAACAAGAAACCGTTTACCGCGCCGTTCATGAAGACGTTTATGGATGTACCGGTGGGAAGCCCATTGCTCTATGTTGATTCGCGCGGGCGCGTGGGATTAGCGGTGAACCAGGGAAGTTTCTCGCTGGTGAACAAGATTACGCCGCCGGCTACGATTTTCATTGCGAAGAAGAGCGGCGCGTCTAGTAAGAAGTAGCTTCAGCCACGGAGACCTAGGGCGCTGCTGGGGCTTGCAGTGTGTAGGACGAAGTGAGTTGGATGGCTTTGTAAAGAGTGCGGTAGAGCGGGCAATGCATGGCGTAGATGCCGTGCACGCGTTCGACGGTGTCGCGCATCTCGGGCGAGGCGGCGAGGCGCATCGCGACATGAATGCGACGGATGACCAAAACATTATCTTCGGTTTCAACTTCTCCAGTCACATCGGCGGTGAGCTTGCCATTGCTGGCATCAATTTGACGCGCTTCCAGCGCGCCTCCAAAGGTGCCAATCATTCAACCAGCGGTTGAGGCAATTACATAGTCTATGGTTGCAGCGTGTGACTCGCCGATTTTGGAGGGGTCGACTTTGTAGTGCTTGGCGATGCCGCCATGCACACTGAAGATCACGGGTTGCGGCTCGCCCGGCAGGTGGGCTACTCGCAGTGGACCATTTTTGCGTTCAATTTTAATTTTGGAAATGTAGACGACTTCGGACATGAGAGTCCTCCCTGTGGATTTGACCTACAGACGGTATCCCTCAGCGGAATAGCACGGAACGAAACTCAGATGCAAATCTGGTTGAGGCGATCAGCGATTTCAGGGCGTGACGGTCAATGTGGATTGCTCAGGGGTTTATAATGAGCTGCAAATGGCGCGGTTGAGCGGACGCGCGCAACTGGCAAGGTTAGTTCTGCCGGAGATCGTGCGAATCGGAGGGGCGGAATGACGTGCGCTGCGAACGCGAAGAGGCGAGGAGCTTTTTTGCTTCGAGGACGTAGGCCTGGACAAAGGATTTTTGGTCACGTTTGGCTACGCGCTGAGCAGCAATTATTTCTCTACGGCATTCCAGCCGGAATCGAAATTTCGCTATATCGGTGACGACAAAATAGGATCGCGCGACACGTATGTGGTGTTGTTTGCGCAGCAACCCGGAGTGGCGAAACTTTATGTCACGATGAACGGCCAGCGAGGAACCGGGGTGAAGATGCTGATGCAGGGGATTGCCTGGGTGGACAAGAGCAACTTCCAGATTGTACGAATGAGGACGGACCGGCTGGCGCCGCGTCCGGAAGCCGCACTGGACCGGCAGAGCACGGAATTAGATTTCAAGGAAGTGCAGCTTCCCGATGCGGCCATGCCGTTTTGGCTGCCCAGCGAAGTGAAGGTGTATATCCGTTTCAAACACGAAGATTCACACCTGAAAAAGGCCATTGAGTGGAGCCACAAAAATGAGCACCATTATTCGGAATATCGGCGGTATCAAGTGTCCGTGAAGATGAAAACGCCGGAGTGATTCTGGAGCGGAGATGCCGGACAGAGAAAAGCATGCAAGGCTAAAATCGAGCAAATCTTGGGAGATTTGCTTTTTGCGGAGACGCGGATGACAATCGGGAATTGCTGCAAGAAAAGAGGGACGTCATGGCAGAAGCGGTGATTGTTTCTTCAGTGCGGACGCCGGTAGGTCGAGGATTTAAAGGATCGCTGCGGACCAGCCGGCCAGATGATCTGGCGGCGTTGGCGATTAAAGCGGCGCTGGCGCGCGTGCCTGGACTGGATCTGAAGGATATTGATGACGTGATTTTGGGATGCGCGATGCCGGAAGGCGAACAGGGGATGAACGTGGCGCGGATTGCGGCGCTGCGCGCCGGTCTGCCGGTGGAAACGTCGGCGATGACGGTGAACCGTTTTTGCGCCAGCGGGCTGCAGGCGATTGCGCAGGCGGCGGAACGGATTCGCAGCGGAGCGGCACAGGTGATTGTGGCTGGCGGAACGGAATCGATGTCGATGGTGCCGATGGGCGGAAATAAAATTTCGCCGAATCCATGGCTGGTGGATCATTACCCGGACGCGTACATCAACATGGGATTGGGAACGGAGAATATTGCGCGAAAGTTCGGGATTTCGCGAGAACATGCGGACCAGTTTGCTGTGAATTCGCACAAGAAAGCTGTAGCGGCGCTGGCGGCAGAGAAATTTAAAGACGAAACGGTGGCGGTGGAGGTGAAGATTACTTCCCTGCCCTCAAATGGAAATGGCGGGACGGCGAAGGGAAAAGGGCCGGCGAAACCGGCGACGCTGGCGTTTGTGTTTGATAAAGATGAATTGCCGCGGCCGGAAACGTCGATGGAAGTGCTGTCGGGATTGAAGCCGGCGTTTCATGTGGCAGGAACGGTGACGGCCGGAAACAGTTCACCGATGAGCGATGGAGCGGCAGCAGTGGTGCTGATG
>DASXBH010000021.1:0-10195 GCA_036491775.1 Candidatus Acidiferrum sp. | reverse complement strand
CCAGACCGCCAAAGTTCGCCAGAAAAATGTGCGGCATTCCGCCCACACGTGCAAAATTCGTAGCGACGGTGGAGGGAGCATCCACCGAAATGTCGTGCTGCGAATTGAGCGCCCGAACAAAAGTCTCCGGTACTTCGCGCGCTCCTTGAGAGAAGTCGCGCTGCAAGGCCGCAAGATAGCTTTTCCCGGGGCAATCCGGTATGCGCACAATCTGCGGAGCATTGCCAAACTCGGTCGCATCCTTTCCGGTGATGACCAGCCGGCCGCCCTGGTTGTTGAAGTCTTTCAGGGTCTGCTTTTCCGTTGCGGATAATGCGCTCGCACTGGGCAGCACAAGTACGTTGCCGTGAAATTCAGCAAGGGTTTTCGGAGTAACAATCTGAAATTCGCGATGCGCTTGCAGCAGCAGGACCAGCAAGCCACGATAGGACGGCAGAAAATTCTGCGCATCGTAGTCGCGGCTTTTTGGAGAAAAATAAACACCGATAGGATGCATCGGCGATCTCGGAGAATAAAGGGTCTTCTGATTCTTTTCGATCCATTGAAAAATCTCCGTTCGCGTGGCTTCATCATTTGATCCAGCCATCGAATGGCCCGGCGCATCCCAGAAGTTCGCACCGGCGATCACCTCCGACATCGCGAGATTTTTCATCGCCTCCCGCGCGTCCACATTTTTGTCGCCGTCCCAAGAATAGTTCAAGATCCAGGTCGCTTTACCCTGCGCGAACGCACGGAAACTCAACATTCCAGCCTGATAGAGAAACCAGTCAAGCTGGGTCCGCGACGACGCCATATGCTCGCCGGACCCAAATTCGTACTCATGGGCAATCGCGTCCGACACGCCGTACATTTCATAGACATCCGAGCCTACCCGCGTGGCTTCCTCTTCAATGCCAGGATAAACCTCGGGAATCAGCATGATTTGTGGATTGACGGCGCGAGCATTCTCTCGAATCTCCGCCAGAAAGTCGGTAAGCGTAGTAATCCGAAAGTCGATCCATTTTCTGAAATTTGCGTCGTGAAAGTCGCCCAGCTTCAAGTCTTTGCGCGCATCCAGCCCGGTCTTCCCACGAAAGGCGTCCACCGTTGCATCATCGAAGCTCGCCCAGGAATTCTCCCAGCCGTCGAAGTGTGTCATCCAGTAGGGAATATCCACGTAGATTCCGTCAATGCCAGTCGCGGAGATTTGGCGGACGCGCTCCATGTAAGTCTTGCGCCACTCTTTCGCGTACGGACTGATCCAGACATCCTCGTCGCCCGGACTGATCCAAAACGCTGCCCCGGAAGTGAATACTGCCGGCTCGCCGGTAAGCTTCCGTTGGATCCAATCAGGATGATCCTTCAGGACGGAGTGCTGCGATTTATCCGCATTCGCCGTGATGCATTCTGTGCCGGCGATATACACAAAGGCGCGGTTGTGAGCCTGATGAGCTGCGTCCGAAACAGCTTTTATGGCCTTCAATTTCTCAGTTGGATCGAGGAAACTCTCGTAACGCCCCGGAATATCATTGTCCACTTCGATTCCAAAAACGTGTGTCTTCGTCGCATTGCGAACAATGGCATCGGCATTGTCGGATTTCAGGCCGTAAGCTCCGATGCGTACAAAATGCGTCCAGTTTTGCGCCGGGGCACTCGCGTCATGGAAATGAAGCAACGCCGCAGCGCACAAGATTGCCAACACTGAAACTGCCTTTGCTAAGGTGGTCATAAGTTAGAACTGAAAGCGAATCCCAAATTGCGTGTGCCTGGGGGTATTCGCCGTCGAGGTCACCAGTCCAAAGCTGGAATTCGGTGTCAACAAGTCTGACACCGTGGTATTCGGCGCGGCAAAGCGCGGGGTGTTGGTAAAGTTAAAGAATTCGCCGCGTATCTGTACCAGCATTCCTTCTCTGATCTTGAATTCTTTGCTGAACGACAGATCCGAATTGTGAATTCCGTCTGTACGCAAGGTGGCGATGTAGCGAGGTGCATCACCCGGTATTTCATCGCCCGGGAACGCAAAACAATTCGCATTGAACACAGACTGGCCGGTACCGGCGGCCTGATGATAACTGATCCCACTCGAGAGCTGGCTGCAAGTGAGATTTGGCCGCTGGTTGCCATCAAGGAATAATCCGTCAGAAGTGCCGTTGGTACCGAACGCCAAAGGCTGTCCACTTTGAAAGGTCACCACCGTCGAAATGCTCCAACCACCCACGAACCCGTCAAGGATACGATTCATATCTTTGCCGATCCATAGGCCACGGCCGACAGGAACGTTCGCAATGGCCGCAAATACCAGGCGATGCGTTGCGTCATTCGCGCTGATGGAGTGCTCCAGCTTCAACTGGTCAAGCTGCTGCACATTTCCCGCATTCAAAGTGCCGACAAACGCGTTAAAGCCAGCCGAAGAATCGTCCGTCGCCTTGGAAAGCGTGTAATTCCCCTCGAAGCTCAGGTAATGATTGGCGCGCTTCTGGAAGCGGATCTGCATTGAGTTGTAAAAGGAGTTCGCACCTAGATTTGGCAGCCCCGTGAAACTTCCAGCGAACTGTGGATATGGCCTCAGCAAGTCAACGAGCGGGATTTGTGCTTGAACGTAGAGCGACGACGGCTCGTTGTAAATCGGAGCCGGTTGGCCAGGCACCTGTACGAAAAGCGACTGGAATGGATTATTCACCAACTGATTGAGATAAGAAGTTACGCAGCCATCCGCGTCACAGTTGGGATCTAAAGCGTGTTGCGCCGCGGAAACCTCCGCTCGAACCGAGGAGGGTAGGAAATTCCTGTTTCGCGTGGTGGTCACATTATCGCCGCCCCAAGGGAGGTGATTGCTGCGATTGGCAGAGTAATCGATTCCGATCGTCACGTTCCAGGGAAACAGATGCTGCACACCGATATTCCACTGATAAATGTTGGCGTTGCGCGCTTCCTCCGTACCTAGATTATTGGAGTTTGAAAATCCCCAATTCGGATTTGCGCCTTGCGACTGCCCTTGTGGCAAAGGTAGGCCGTTGGGAAATGGATTTTCCAAAGTTGCTGATCTGGTTTGGAATCCATCTGTGGTGAAAAACACGTTGCCCGAACTGCTAAACGCCGTCCCAGTGTACTGAAAATTGGTAGCCGGATTTAAACCGTAATAGATTCCAGCGCCGCCACGTACCACGGTGTTGAGATCCAACGAGTAGGCAAATCCGAATCGTGGAGCCACATTTCGCCAATCAATTGGCAGGTGACGCCCGAATCCCTGTTGCCCGACGAACACCGTTGTACCCTTCAGGTCGGTCGGTGTGGTCACCGAAGGATTGAGAGCATCTGGCAACGGCACCGTCGCGCCCGTACTGGCGGAAAAATCGCTGTACTGCTGGTGATTGAATCTCTCGGTATACGGCGTGCTCCAACCGTAGCGCAAGCCAAGATTCAGAGTGAGCTTCGCGCTGACCTTAAAATCGTCCTGCACGTAGAAAGCAGTTTCCCAAGACTTATCGGCCACGCTTGGCTGAATGTTGATGTAACTGCCGGGGTCGCCATACCCCATAAGCAACGCTGCAAAGGAATCACCAGTGGTCGCATCCGTAGGCGAACTGGCAGTAATGTTCTGAGGAAAATAGAAATAGCCCGTCGGATAGTTTGGCTGTCCGAAATTGTTCAAAAATTGGCGCTGCTCAAATCCAGTTTTCAGAGTGTGCCGTCCACGCACAAAAGAAACCGCGGAAGAGTACGAAAAAAGCGTGTGCGCGAACGAGGTATCTGTGCAGCACTGATTGAACAACGATAACTGGTTCGCTGCTCCGCTCGTATCCATCTGGATCGTCGGCATTCGCGTCAAGCCGTTGGCCTGTCCAAGAATTGCCGGCAGGCCGACAGACGCGAAGCTAGGACCCACCGATTGGCCTGGCGAATTCACGCGATCCAACGCAAATCGGCTGGTCCACAACGTCGTGGGCGTCAATGTCCAATTGAATTCCAGCCCGGCGTTATTCACCACGGTTTTTCCGGCGAGCCCATCATTAATCGTGTTTCCGTTCGCATCCGTGCCATCGCCAACGATGAAGGGTGTGGAGAAATCCGAATAAAGATGGCTATAGCGACCGGAAAGATGCATGTTCTCGTTGAAGTGATGGTCTATCTTGACGTCATATTGATAGCCGGCGCTCGCCGCAATGGTGGAAGCACGATAATTAAAACCATTGCCATTTGGAACGTTGGGCATCGGATACAAATTAATTATCTTTTGCCCGATTGGATCGATCAGACCTTGAGGGATTACGTTGGCGATTCCAGCCAACGAGTTACCTTGCGTATCAACACTCGAAGCGTCTCCAACCAGCGGCGCGCGGCTACCGCACTGGCCATTGTTTACCGACGTACAAGCCAGAGGATTGAATATGGAAACACCGCTGTTAGAAAAATTACCGATACGCTCGTCCGCGGTCGGAACCACACCGGAAATGTTGACGGCATCCGCGACCTTCACTCGTTCAAAATCCACGAAGAAAAAGGTTTTGTTTTTGCGAATTGGTCCACCCAACGAAAATCCATATTGATCACGAGAGTGATCCGGCTTTGGAACTCCCGCTGAATTGTTGAAAAAGTCGTTGGCGTCGAGCGCAGACCGTTGACCAAACCACCACCCGCTACCGTGAAACCTGTTGCCACCTTCTTTAAGCACAAGGTTTACTACGGTTCCGCCGTTGTTTCCGTATTCCGCGGAAAAACTGTTGTTCTCGACTTTGAACTCCTGAACAATTTCAACCGACGGCTGGTAGTAAACGTTGGTGGTGCCTCCCTCCCCCTGCTCGGGAGCGCTGGTCAGCGCACCGTCCATCCGAACTTCGGCGGTGGCGTTGCGCTGCCCATTCGAAACGAAATTCGTTCCTGCAGGGTACGAATCCTGAATTCCAGAACCAGCCGCTTCGGTAACGCCTCCCGCAAGAAACACCAATCCAAAAAAACTGCGATCCGGAAGCGGAATGTCGCGGACATACTCGTTGGTCACATCGGTGCCAAGCGAAGCGTTGCCGGTATCCAGCAGTGGAGCCTGTTCGGTCACAGTGATGCTTTCCGAGACCGTGCCCGGACTCAGGGTAAAGTCGAGGGTGGCCTGCTGATTTACGGCGAGGACCAACCCCTTGCGCTCCTGCATAGCTAAACCAGTTGCCTGGACCCGGATCGAGTACGTCGCAGGACGGACACCTGTAAACACGTAGATGCCACGGCTATCCGTCGTGAAACTTAAGGCCACTCCTGTGGCTTCGTCCGTAAGCTCAACCTTCGCACCAGGAATCACCGCGCCAGTCGGGTCAGAGACCACACCTGTCAGCTGCGAAGTGTACGTAGACTGCGCGAATGCGGGCGTGGTTAGCATCAACACCAGAACAAAAGCGACCACCACAAGTACAAGAACTTTCAGCCTGAGCTCATCGCCTGCTAAACACATGGAACACCCCCTGGAGAGCGGGATATATTTTCAAGGACCAAATCGAAGGACTTTCGAAGTCTTTCGCTTTGTTTCTTTTACTTACTTTTTGTTACGAAGTCAACCATTCACTTTTTCTGGCAAGGAGGGACATTTGCTGCAACGGAAAGGAGGAAGCCGTGACGCTACGTCATGCTTCTAAAAGAAGTACGATGCTACGCGAGAAGACTTATCCGGACTCGGCTTGTTGCCGGGCAGATCCTCCCGCATACGGAAATAGACGATTTTAATTGTTTAGTTGTGGGCTATGGTTTCAGCGAACGCGGTTATAACCGAACTTCATGAGCAAGACCGTCAGGCACACTTGCTTGCGACCAAACCGGCGAGGTTCGTGTTTCACTGCCGTCAACTACCGTTGGAGATTTAATATTTCTTTACTTACGAGAGCGGCCTGGACCATCTCCTAGAGTCTCCGAAACCTACCGCTCCGGACCTTCGCAAATTGCGCCGCAGATAATTCTTGGCGCGAAACACCATCATCCTCACGGTGGGAAGCCGCGTGTTTAGCGCGCGAGCAATCTCCGAATAACTCATTCCCCGGTAATAGCGCAACATCAGCGGAACTTTGTATTTCTCCGGCAGGCGAATCAACTGTTCCCTGACGTGGCGCTGCTGGTCTTTGTGCAAAATCTGCGAGAGCGGCGAAGGCGATGACCGATCCACGATGTTGCTGAGTTCCATTCCTTCCACCGAGGCATTTTTCTCGTTCTTCCGTCGGCGCAGTCTATCGATGCAATGGTGCCATGCTACCTGTGTGAGCCACGGCCGGAAAGGCAGCGTGTCATTTTTCTGATGCACCACTCTGCAAAGCTTCAAAAACACTTCCGCGGCAGCATCTTCGGCGTCCTCCGGCCTACGAAAAAATCGCCGACAGATCTGCAGAACATAGTGATGATGATCCCTGTAAAGATCACTCCACAGTTCCTGGCAGATTACTTTGGGCTGGTCCATGGCTGCGTAGATCGGCATCTCTTCCATGATCAACAAAGTCGATTTGCTTGCCATCACCGGTGTTCTCCTCCGAAATTTAGACACACCAATACCGTCGAACCCGGGCGCACAAGTTGCCGAGTCCGTCCTGGAATCCGTTCAAGTGTTGTTAGTTAGCCGCTTTTCTTTTTCGTTCCTGCCTCGGCCGCCCCGTTGAAGGCAGTCGACTACCAAGCATCGATAAATCTTTGTTACTTGCACAAGTCTGATTCGCAGGTGCGTGCTCGCGGTGACGCACCACCAACAGCGTCAAATCATCAGCGGGCGAGCACGAGTCAGTAAAGTCCAACACCGCCCCCAGCGTTGAGAAAAGAACCTGGTTTGCACTTGCGCCATTCGCCTCGTTGGCGGCGGTCGACAGCCGTGACATTTCAAATTCCTCGTCCTGAGAATTTCGCGACTCTGTCAAACCATCCGAGTAAGCCAGCAGCATATCGCCCGGACTGAGGCACACGTGGCCAGAGCTGTACGCCGCGTCCTTGAGTGCACCGAGCATCGGACCGCCCACTTGCAGTCGTTCCACGTACTTGTTGCGCCGAATCACCATCGGGTCCGGTAGGCCAGCGCTGCAGTACGACAGTTCGTTTCGCTCAGGATCAAGGCGCGCGAAAAACAGCGCAGTGATCGGTGGTGGTTCACTCTGCTCGCGAGACAATTCACGATTAACTTCGGCGACCACATCCGCTGGCTGCTCGAAGCCGCGCGCGGCATGCTCAACCAAATGCATCAGATGGGCCTGCCAAATTCCCGCAGTCATTCCTTTGCCCGCGATATCGCCAACTACCAATCCAAGCACGGAGCCAAGTTCCATCACCTTGAAAAAATCTCCGGAAAGATGGCGCACCGGAAAAATCTCGCCCGCCACTTCAAATTCTCCCCAAATTAATTCGCGGGGCGCGCAAAGCCTCCGTTGAATTTGCGCCGCTTCGTAAATAGCTTGCTGGAGCCGGCCATGCTCGGCCTGCAACGCATCCAGCTCTTTCTTTAGTGTTACAAGATTCTCCATAACCTTTTCTGACGGACTGGAGTCTTCTTGGGTAGCCCGAACTTTGGCCATACGCTTGATCCCGTCCGCCGTATGAGTCGCGAGCGACCTTCGTGTGCCGTCCTGTTTTCCTGAAATGCTTGTAATCATGTTCATCTCATCCTACGAATCTGTATCCCACTCCATGCACCGTCAGAAAAAATCGCGGCTGCTCCGGAATTGGTTCAAGTTTCTGCCGGATCCGCACAATGTGAGCATCCACCGTTCGAGTCGTAGGGAAACTCTCGTAGCCCCAGACTTCGTCGAGCAAACGGTCACGGCTCAGCGTCTCTCCCGAGTGACACAGGAAATGTTTCAGCAGCTCAAATTCCTTACTGGAAAACTCCACAGGCTTGCCAGCACGCACGACCTGATAGCTGCGCAAATTCACCTCTACATCGCCAAAGGTGTAGCGCTCTTGCTCTTTCGGCACCGCTTGGGCGCGGCGAAGAACAGCCTTCACGCGAGCAAGCAATTCCCGGATGGAGAATGGCTTGGTCACATAATCATCCGCGCCAAGTTCCAGGCCCACAACTTTGTCTACTTCCTGCCCGCGGGCCGTAAGCATAATGATCGGAATGGATGGTCGTTTCGCCTTGAGTTGCTTGCAAACATCCAGTCCGCTCATGCGCGGCATCATCACATCCAAGACAACCAGGTCCGGCGAATCCTTCAGCGCTTTTTCCAGGCCTTCCACGCCATCAAGCGCAGTCATCACCTGAAAACCTTCGTACTCAAAATTGTCACGCAGGCCGGCGACCATGTTCGGCTCATCCTCGACAATCAATATCTTCACGGTCTCCATTGAAGCTCCGTTCTGCTACGGAACATGGCATAGCTCCACGCGTGAACTGTCCTCATGCGACCGCGTCTCCAGTCTGCACCGCACGAGTCATCGGCAATGCGATCGTAAATTTGCTGCCTTTCTCAGGCGCGCTCTCCACCAGCACCTCTCCACCGTGTGCCCGCGCAATGTGCCGGACCAGCGAGAGCCCCAAACCTGAACCCTTGACGTTGTGAACCAGCGGATCCCCGCAACGGTAAAATTTCTCAAAAATTTTCTCGTGCTCGTTGGCCGGAATGCCGATCCCGTGGTCGCAGACTTCCAGATTCACGCTGCCGTTCGAACGATACAGGCGCACGCCAATGTATTTCTGATCCTTCGAATACTTCAGGGCGTTGTTCACCAGGTTGAGCAGCGAGCGCGCGATTGCTTCGCGGTCGACGGAAAGCGGCGGAATATCGGCACAAATGTTCTCTTCGAACGCGAACCCGTGCTGCTGGATTTGAAAGCGATAAGACTCCAGCGTCGAACGTACGAGTTCCGCCAGATTCGTTTCTTTGAATTCGTACTCCTTGCGTCCAGCCTCGATTCGCGAAAAGTCCAGAATGTTGTTGATCAGCGCCGTTAAACGTTCGCTCTCCTCGCGAATGATGCGGAAATATTCCTGGTACTTTTCTTTTGCCGTGAGCCGCCCGAGTTCCAAAGTCTCTGCGTATAGTCGAATCAAAGCCAAAGGTGTTCGCAGTTCGTGAGAAACGTTGGCGACGAAATCAGACTTCAGCCTCGCAAGTTTCATTTCCCGCGAAATATTGCGATACGTCAGCCAAATTCCGCCCGCCATCAGCAAAGAAAGCGCAGCAAGCACCGTGTAGTTGTACCGGAGGAATCGCGATCCCAGATCAGCTACAGTCGTGCCCTGATATTTGATAGCCAGTGTCAGGTCAGGGAACACGTACGAAAAATTGCGCTCGACTTCCGGCTTACCGCCATCCCAATTTGCGGAAGTCACCCAGGGATTGGAATCCTTCGACGGGTGCACCATCATCACCGGCGGATTGGCATCTGCTCTCAGCAGATCGTTCTTGCTGTGTAGTACGTCCTTCATCATCGCAGGCAAAAAGGTGTCGCGGAGATAATCGTTGTTAAAAGCGACCAGTCCAAGAGTGATACGGTCCTTCGGCACATCGCGAGGAACGAAGTAGGCCAGATTCCAGTAAACATGCTGATTGCCCTGCAGCATCCATCCACCCTCAAATCCAACTGGATCTTCGTGCTTTTCGGCCATCACGTGAACATGTTCCACCATGCCGGTTGCTTCTATCGGAAGCCAATTCCCAACCATGCCGATCGCTTCTTGAGCTCGCTCGCAGAAAGCCGCATCGTGTTCCAGACGAGGCTGTTCCTGGCTCAAATATAGGTGGTTTTGCTTATCGTAGAAGATTGCATAGGAAAACTCTGGATGCTCCGAGAGCGTGCGGCGCAGTGCGGCTTGAATTTCCGAACGGCTTTGATCTGGGTTCGGGAACGATTTACGGACGGGCGATATCAATTCATTGGCCTCGTCCCAGGTTTTCATCTCTGCGATTTTCAGCACATGAGCAAAGTCACGTTGCAGCGCAGCCTCAACAGCCTCTGAACGCTGAATGTGTTTCAAGTTCCAAATACCGAAGCCCATCAACGCCGCTGCTGGCAGCACAATCGCCAATTCCAGCGTCAGAAGCGTTCGCGTCCGGTCCGTCAATCGCCATTTCATCAGAGTCTCAACCTCACCGACTCGCCATTCATTATCTACGCCAAACTATAAGCAGCCCTCCACCCCAGTGTGTCAAGGCATAGCAAACGATTGTAAAAAGTTGTAAAACGCGCCCAACGGTATCAGACGCGCAAGCCTAAGCAAAACCAAGGATTTAACCCAAATTACGCTGCCGGAAGTATTAAC
>DASXBH010000020.1:0-3568 GCA_036491775.1 Candidatus Acidiferrum sp. | reverse complement strand
GGCTGGTCTTCGGAGCAGAAGAGAAGCCTGGTTGGGAAACCGACTATGTGACACCCATCACACGACAATGTTCACCAATACAGCAAATCGTGTACCAATTAAGAGGAATTGTAAGCCATTGATTAGAGGAGACTTAAAAACACGCAGGAATGCATGAATGAAATGTTTTGCGCAATATGGAAAAGTAAGCAAGGGAATATGCGAAAAGTTTTTCCACCTGCTTGCGCTGGGGCAAAGCGCTGAAAAATTAATCACTTAAAGGCCTGTGGCGACCCGTGAGACAGAGAATATGCCGCCGTTTTGGGGAAAAACGGGCGGTGGTAAAGAACGCTGATCCATTTTGGGACGACTGGGGCGTGGGGACTGCCATTACGTCGCAAAACGCGGGAAAAAGCGCGCTCATTTTGAGCTTAGTGGCCGGGCCCACCGGCTGGAGTTGTGACAGTTGGGGGTGGTGCCGTAGCTGCACGATTGGCCGGCTTAGCTGACTGCGAGGCAGAGACGACCTTTTTCTTGGGTTCTGGATGGCGCAAGCCGAGGGTGTTGCCGCTGCCGATATCGATGAGGCGGCTGTTTTCGTCGGTCATTTCTTGACTGCGGACAACGTGAGGAGTGATGGCGAAAACGATCTCTACTTGTTGGCGAGTGACCGTTTCCTGGCCAAAAAGGTATTTCAGAATGGGAAGAGTGGCGAGCCAAGGATAGCCGCTGAGGGAGCGGGTTTCCTGATCTTCGAGAATGCCGCCGACCAGGCTGACTTCACCGTCTTTCAGACGGGTTTCATGCTCGATGCGACGCTGACCGATGGTGGGCTGGGTAATGCCGCCGATGGTCTGGGAACCGGAAACGGACGAAACTTCGAGAACCATTTTGAGAGTGACTTCGTTGTTGGCGTGGACGTGAGGAGTGACGTCGATATTGACGCCGACGTCGATATATTGAAATTGGGTGTTGATCAGCGGGCTGACGCCGCCACCGCTGACGGCTCCGGTGGAATAAGAACCGGTGGCGATAGGGATGCGATCGCCGATCTTCAAGGTGGCCTTTTCCTGGTCAAGGACACGAACTTCCGGGTTCTGGAGAATCTTGGTTTTGCTGTCGCTCATAAGAGCGGTGACCGACGCGCCCGGGATGGAGATGGGAAACTGAGCGGAAGTGAGATGGGAAATGTTCTGCAAGGTAATGTCGGTCGGAGTGCTGATGGTCGCAGTAGTAGGAACGGTGGTGCCCAAGGTACGCAATCTGTCGCGGGAAACTTCCATCACGACGATGTCGACCATGACTTCGGATTTCGGTTTATCGAGGTCGGAGAGTAGCTTTTCGGCAACGACCATCTGATCCAGGGTGCCGCGCATGGTGATGGAATTGTGGGAAGCATTCACCTGGATGTGACTGACATCCATGATGCCTTTGAGGGTGCTGACGGCTTCCTGCAAGTCGGCCGGAGTGGAGACATTCTTGAGATAGAAGGTCTTCATCACGTTGTCTTCGTACTCTTTGCGCTTGCTTTCGGCAGCGACGAAGATGGCCTTGGTGGAAACGGGACGCCAGAAGGTCTTGGATTGCATGGCAACCATGCGCAGCGCTTCGGTGAGCGGCACGTCGTCGAGCTCAATGCTGATGCGCTGGGGCTTGTAGTCGAGATCGAAGAGAACATTGATACCAGCGAGCTTGCCAATGGTCTTATAGACGTTGTCGGCGGTGGTGGTCAGGCGAAGGGTGAGGCGATTGTCGGAAGTGGGCTCGAGGTCCACGGGACCTTCGGCTTCGCGGGCCATCCGGCCGAGCAGAGTTTCCGGGGCAGGGGCCTGAGGGGCTGCGGCTTGGGCGGCTTGCTTCTTGAGAATTTCGGTGGTGGCCTGGAATTCCTGAGCGGCAATGAAGTTAGTGGGGTCAATTTCGACGGCGTGCTGAAATTCGATCAGGGCTTCCTGGAACTTAAGATTGGCACGGAGGAGCTGGCCCTGGTGGACATGATCTTCAGCGGCAGCAGTGCGCATGCGCAGATAGGCGACGGCATAGCGAGGCTCAGTAGGCTTGAGAGTGTAGGCCTTTTTGTAATCGTCGAAGGCTTTGTCGTATTGATTTGCGGCTTCAGCCTTGGAGCCACTCTTGTAGGCGTCTTTGGCGTCGTCGCCGGGGAAAGCCGGGAGGCACAAGGCGAAGGAGAGGATAGAAGCCAGCACGATGCGTGACCGTTTCATGATTGGGGCTGTCTCCGTCTCCTGTGAGCCTGTGATATTGCGCCTGGTTCGACACTTTTGCCTTGAAACGCGCAAGGCGGCAGTGGATGGAACTGCGAGTGGCGAACTTAGGCAAGCGGTAAGAGCAACCTGCGGGCCACGACGGGTTGCTCTTCACGACACGCAGGAACCGTTATAACGCACGGAAACGGGCGTGTGTTTGACGTGGCGCAAAGACAGCGGGGAGGGGGGCTTAAATACTGAGGCGCAGAAACGGAGGGCTCGCGGAGCTAAGAAGTAAATGTCTCTTAAAGGGAAATTTAGGAGGCGAGTGGCGGGACTGACGGGGATTGATGGTCGCATCCATCGAGCTGATTGAGCTTGGTACGTCGATACGTTGCGGACCAGCGGCGAGTTGTGCCGAGTGAAGTTTGTGGGGAAGCAAAGACGGACTGCGGCGAAGTGGGAAGATTGATCGCTGGAATGCCTGCGAGAGCGGCACAGGTCTCCGCTTTCGAAGAGGCATTGGCAGAGCCAGATGGTTTCGTTTGCCGATTGTGGTGGGTGAGTAGGAGTTCAAGTTCGCGCAGCTGCTTTGTTGATGTTCGTGAGATTCGTTGACGAATGCGAGGCATGTACAGAGCGGGAATTATGACGGGGCTGTTGGCGTTGATGAGCTTGTCGGCGATTGCTGACGAGCGGGCGATCTTGCGCAACGGCTCGACGATCCGGCACGCACGGCATGAGACGCGCGATGATGTGACGCGGTTGTACATGGCGGGCGAAGTCGACAATTTTATAGATGTACCTACGGAAGAGATTGTCGGGTACGAGGAAGTGCACCTGCCGCCTGAGCCGGTAGCGGTGACGCCAGCAGCGGCGCGTGAGCCGATGACCGGCTTGATGAGTGCGAGTGGCGCGGTAGATGTTTCGGCGGCGGTGAAAGCGGCGAGCAGCCGTAACAAATTAAATCCAGATTTGATCAACAGCATGATTCGGGTGGAGAGCGGATTCAACCCGCATGCGGTGTCGCCGAAGGGCGCGCAAGGATTGATGCAGTTGATGCCGCAGACGGCGGCGCGCATGGGCGTGGCGGATCCGTTCAATCCAATCGAAAACATTGAGGGCGGAACGCGGTACATTCGGGAATTGCTGGACCGGTATCATCTGGATTTGGCGAAGGCGCTGGCGGCGTACAACGCAGGGCCGGAACGCGTGGAGCAATATCATGGAGTGCCGCCGTATCCGGAAACGATTGCGTATGTGTCTCGGGTGATTCGGAATTTTAACGGGAAGCAGAGTGCGCAGAATTCCGCGAGTGCGAAGACGGCCGCGGCAAGTGCGAAGAAGAAACAGGTGAGTGTAAAGAGCGCGCAAGTTGCGGC
>DASXBH010000019.1:0-24016 GCA_036491775.1 Candidatus Acidiferrum sp. | reverse complement strand
TATCGCCGGGCAAAGTAGCGGGATATTTTGAGTTTTCGACGCGGCTGACGAATGGAACGCTGATTGAGACGAATACCAACAGCATTTTACCGCTGACGCCAAATAATCCGGATTATCGAGTGTTTCGTTTCCCAAAGATCAGCGAGCCCCAGGCGTTGTACGACGTACACCGGCAACTACTGGCCAAATACGCGAACGGATTTGGGGCGCAGGGCGAGCCGAAGGGGCTGGAAATCCAGAGAATGGTACGGGTGGTGGAGCGATACGGCGCGCGGCATGAAAAAATTGGTTACATGTACCTGGCGGATGGCGGAGCGCACTATCGTTTGACGTGGAAGGGCGCGTGTTTGATGACGTGGCGGGCGTTGTGGCCGACGGTGCTGCTGCGGAGAATGTTGTACCGGCAGCAAATGAACAGCGAGCTGCAGGAGCTACACGTGAGTGGAGAAACGGCACTGCAAAAAGCGTAGGAACGCGCAGGTCTTCGCGGAGCAAGAGTAGTATCCTGACGTAGTGCTGGAACTGGACGCAGGACTGGAATTCAATCCCGAACAAGACAGAGAATTTTTCTCGCTGTTGCCGCCGCGGGCCGCGGTGTGCCTGATTGAAGGGCGAGAGGCGGGCGCGGAGCCTTATTTGATTCGGACGGCGGACTTGCACCGAAGGCTGCAGCGATTGTTGGGGCCGCCGGACACGACGAGCAAGCGGCTGAACCTACGTGAATTTGCGAGGACGGTGCGATATCGGGAGACGGGATCGGCGTTCGAACAGACGCTCACGTACTATCAGAACGCGAAACGAGTTTTCCCGAGGCGCTATACGAATTTGATGCGGCTGAAGCCTGCGGCACTTTTGAAGTTGAATTTGCGCAATGCGTATCCGCGGTGCTATGTGACGCGGCGAATTGCCGTGGACGAACATGGAGTGCCCAGCGGCGGGACATATTACGGGCCGTTTGGTTCGCGGCGTTCGGCGGAAGCCTTCGCGGAGAAGATGTTGGATTTTTTTAAGGTGCGACGCTGCCAGATAAAAATTCGGCGCGACCCAAGTTTTCCGGGCTGCATTTATTCGGAGATGAAGATGTGCCTGGCGCCGTGCTTTGCGGGATGCACCAAGGAAGAGTACGACGCGGAGGTTCAGCGGCTGGTGACATTCCTGGATACGAGCGGCGGATCTTTGGAGGCAGGCTTTGAACAAGAGCGGGAAAAGGCCAGCGAGGGACTGGATTTTGAGAGAGCGGCGGCGATCCACAAAAAGATTGAGAAGTTGGACGATGTGCTGCGTGGACGGCCGGAAATTGCGAGAAGGATTCAGGAGTTGGATGCGGTAATCATGCAGAGAACGACGGAAGAGCAGACAATAGGGATGTATGCGGTGCGAGCCGGAAGGCTGGCGGAGCCATTTTTTCTAACGTTCGGGGATACGAGTCAGCCGCGATCGGCGGAAGAGGCGGTGCGGGAATACATTGAAGGCGTGATGACGACGCCGATGCCGGCTGGAAGTGCGCGACAGAGCGCGACGGAGCTGGGAGAAAATCTGAGCCTGGTGGCGCGGTGGTTTTACAGCAATCCGCGAGATGGGGAGATATTTTTTCGGGAGAAAGATTGGCCGTATCGAAGAATTTTGCGGGCGTGTTCACGCCTGCTGATGCCAAAGAAAGATGAGCCGGAAAAGAGCAGCAAGATCGAGGAGCAAAGCAAAAGCGAGGGAGCGAAATGAGCCGAGGGGCGACGTTAGAAGGAACGAAGAAGTACGCGGACAAATTTCAAGGGCATGCGGCGGATGGGCACTTTCGCGAAACGCAGGAACTCGTGGTGTCTTCGCTGGGGGTTGGGACCTATCTCGGACAACCGAATGAGGGCACAGACGCTAGCTACACGGCGGCGATCGTGGCGGCGGTGGAAGCGGGGATCAACGTAATGGATTCGGCGATCAACTACCGTTTCCAGCGAAGCGAGCGAAATGTTGGAACCGCGCTGAAGGTGTTGGCGAACAAGGGATTCACGCGCGATGAACTGGTGGTGTGCACAAAGGGTGGATATTTGACGCCGGATGGAAACATGCCGGCTGACGCGAACAAATATTTTTTTGAAGAATATATTCAGAGAGGCATTTTTACGGCGAAGGATATTGCAGGCGGCAGCCACTGCATGACGCCGCGTTTTTTGGAGAACCAGATCATTCGCAGCTTGAAGAACCTGGGAGTGGAAACGATCGACGTGTACTACCTGCACAATCCGGAGACGCAACTGGGCGAAGTAGCCAAGCCGGAATTTCTAGAGCGGGTGCGAAGCGCGTTTGACTTTTTGGAAGGGGCGGCGGCCAAGGGCCGAATTCAGTATTACGGAATGGCTACTTGGAATGGATTCAGGCAGGAAGGCAAAGAGCGCGACGCGATGCAACTGGAGGAGTTCGTGCGGCTGGCGAAGGAAGTGGCGGGCGAGAAGCACCGGTTCCGGTTTATTCAGTTGCCGTTTAATCTGGCGATGACGGAAGCATTGACGTTGGGAAATCAGAGCGTCGGCGGTGCAAGCAAGACGGTGATGGAAGCGGCGCACGACCTGGGATTGACGTTGGTGGCGAGCGCTTCGCTGCTTCAAGGGCAGGTGGCGCAGAATTTGCCAGCGTTTGTGGCGAGCGCCTTGGGATTGGACAACGATGTGGAGCGGGCGTTGCAATTTGCGCGATCGGCGCCGGGGATTACGACTGCGCTGGTGGGAATGTCGCGGACGTCGCACGTCGAAGCGAATGGGCGGTTGGTGAGTATTCCGCCAGCGGGACTGGAACAGTTCAATAATTTGTTTACGCGGGGCGAAACAGCTTAGAGCGAATGGAGTTCCGGGTGGCGTCGGGTGAGCCAGTCGGTGATGGCTTGATCGAGTTGATCGAGGTGGCCGACGAAGAAGTGGTCGGCATCTTCGACGAAGACTAATTTATTTTCGCCGGGTAGGGCGGCGACCACCTCGACGACTTTGTTCCGCGCGCCATGTTCGTCGTTGGCACCGTGAACGAAGAGCTTCGGTTTCGCGCACGTATTCAGGTATGAGAAATCGGAACTGTTGACGGGAATTCCCAAGCCGAGTAATTCCGCGACGCGAGGATCGGCGCAGCCTATGCGGAGACCGACCCAACTGCCAAAACTAAAGCCGGCGAGTAGTAGGGGAGTGTTAGGAAATTCAGAGACGAGGAAATCGATGGCGGCTTGAACGTCGCCTTGTTCTCCCTGGCCGCGATCGTGAGAGCCGCCGCTGAGACCTGCACCACGAAAATTGAAACGCAAAACTGGAATGCCGAGAGCGTCGAGAGATTTGGCGGTTTGGTAGACGACTTTATTGTGAAGCGTGCCACCAAAGAGTGGATGCGGATGACAGATGACCGCAGCGAGAGACGGTGGGGCGCTGCGGGTTGGAGTCCAGAGAATGGATTCGAGACGGCCGGCAGGACCGTCGATAAAGAAGCTGCGAGAATCGTGAGCGACGCGCATTGGCAGAGAAAAGTGTACCCGAAACGACGAAAAATCCGGAAAGCACGGGGGCAACTAAGCGGGGAGTGAGTTGAGCAGAGGGGGGAGTCCTATACCGGCCACAACGGAACAATCTCGTACTAGAGCTTAAAAAAAAGGAAAATCGGATTGCAGTTTGCGGTAACGAATGTTACGGTCCGATTATTACAGTCTTGCAAGTGCAAGGGGGCCCGAATGGGCGAACTTTCCGACCGCCGCGAAGCACGACGATTCGTAATGACGCTGCCGGTACGGGTGATGACGCGCGATGGCGGAAGCGGTGGGAGTGAATTGAAAGCGCACACGCGAGACGTGAGTTATCGCGGGCTGTATTTTTTGGCGGAAGGCAAATTCGAAAAAGGGAACGAGATTGACTTTGTGCTGACGTTGCCGCAGCAAGTGATTTCTGCGGGTGACGTGAATATTAAGTGTCACGGGCACGTGGTGCGAGTGGAATCCACCAACAACGGCAAAGTCGGAATCGCCGCAAAGATCGATAAGTATGAGTTTGTGCCGCTGCGGGCCTCCGCGGCGTAAAAAAAGGGTCGGACCACGATCTCTTAGCTAATCCAATCATTAAGCTGCATTTTGCGTAGAATAGATAGTTGCAGGAATTGCCACGGTGGCAATTCAGGAGAGCTGGCATGTATCACTACAATCCACAACAGGCGTTGGAAGAATTGCAGGAAGACGCACTGCTGCCGCATCCGGTGAAGTTGCGGGACATGATTTTGCGAAATCAACTGGGGCCGCAGGAGGCGCAGAAGCTGAACCACGATTTTCAAGAGTATTTGACGCAATTCGGGGAGCTGCAGAAAGTGGCGCGAGGGATCCTGGAGAAGTTGGCGATGGGGCAGCGGAAGACGGCGTAAGCGTTTGTGTGCCAGTAGGTGCGGCGATTTCGAAGTGAACTGTCGAGAGCGTGAGTGCGCGATTAAGCGCCGGAATAAAGCGCTGGATCAGCGAGACTGACATAGTCAGAAAGTTTTGCGTAAAGAAGATGGATTGAGTGAGAGGCGCGATTTGAGAGTTGAACGCACCGGGTTATGAAACGCAACACGCTGCTGATTGATGCGGACGATACCCTCTGGGAAAACAATGTTTTTTTCGAAAAGCTGATTGAGGATTTCATCAGCCTGGTGGAACCTTGCGGCTATAGCCGGGCGTACATCCGGCACATTCTTAATGAAACGGAACGGAAGAATATCCGGCAGTACGGATACGGAGTGAAGTGCTTCGGGCGTTCGCTGGAAGAAACGTATTTGAAGTTGTCGGACCAGATGGCGCAGCGGGAAATTCTGGCGAAGGTTCATCAACGGGTGATGGAGCTGGAGCGGACGCCGCCGAAGATTCTGGATGGAGTGCCGGACACGCTGGCGTATTTGACGACGCGACATCGATTGATTTTGTTTACCAAGGGCGAACCGGCGGAGCAGGCGGCGAAAGTGGAGCGGTCGGGGCTGCAGGGATTTTTTGAGGCAATTGAAATTGTAGCGGAGAAGGACGCGAAGACGTACGGGCTGCTAGTGAACAAACACAAAATTGTGAAGACGTATGGATGGATGATTGGCAACAGCCCGCGGAGCGATATTAATCCGGCGATGCAGGCGGGGCTGAATGCGGTGTACGTGCCACACGTAAATACGTGGCAACTCGAGCATGAGACGGTGATGGTGGGGACCGGGAAACTGGTGATCGTGCCAACGTTTCGTGAGTTGCGGAATCATTTCTAGGCGCGGCGGTGCTGATCCCTTGGCAATTTCGCTCTGTTAAGAGGCTACGACCTGACGGAGTATTTCGGCGCGGTCTTTTCAACCCCAAATTGGAGCTTGTGGCTTCCTGATGACGCCGGAAAGATGGTAGAGGGATTTCAGGAGCGCTTTTGATGGCGACGACATCTGCTGGTGTTTCGAAGTGGCGAGATGCTTGGTTTTCGCATGGGGAAACGGTGTATCTGAATGCCGCTGGGCAGGCGCCAATGCCGCGAGTGGCGCTGGACGCGGTGCAGGCGTCGCTGGAGTGGAAGAAATATCCTTATACGATGACGGACGGGCTGGAACGAGAAATTCCTGCGCGGGTGCGAGTGTCGTTGGCGGAGATTATCGGGGCGCAGCCGCAAGAGATCGCCTTGACGACCGGGGCGAGCGCGGGACTGATGGCATTGGCGTTGGGGTTGAAATGGAAACCGGGAGACGAGGTGCTGACCGCGCATCGGGAGTTCCCGGTGCAATACACGACATGGAGGCCGATGCAGGCGAGGGAAGACATAACACTACAGGTGATCGCGCCACGTGGGCAATGGATTGCGGCGGAGGATTTCATTGAGGCATTGACGCCACGGACGCGGGTGGTTTCGGTGAGCATGGTGCGATTCGACGATGGATCGATGCTGGACACAGCGAAATTGGGAGCAGCGTGCCGGGCGCAGGGATGTTTGTTGGCGCTGGACGTGAGCCAATCGTGCGGCGGAATTCCGATGAATGTGGGGACGCTGGGAGCGGATTTCATTACGTGTTCGGGATATAAGTGGCTTCTGGGGCCGTATGGAACGGGATTTTTCTGGGCGCGTGGGGAAACGATGGCGAGCTTCCGGCCAAGCCCGTTTTACTGGCAAGGAATTGCAGGGCTGGCGCATTATGGCGATTTGATTTTTGAGAATCCGAAAGCGGAACAGGGCGCGCGGGGGTGGGACGCATCGGAGACAGCCAGTTATTTTAATCTCGCGGGGTGGGACGCATCACTGAAGTTCTTGTGCGAGGTGGGAGTGGAAGCGGTGGCAACACACAATCAAAAGCTGATCACGCAACTGTTTGAAGGGCTGCCGACGGATCGCTGCGTTAGGACGAGTCCTGGGGAAATTGAGCGGCGCGGGCCGTATGGATGCTTTGCTGGGAAGAATTTGGAAGAAACGCGTGGGTTGTACCAGCAGATGAAGAGCGAAAAACTGATGGGAAGTTTGCGCGAGGGAAATATTCGCGTGTCGACACACTTGTACAACACTGCGGAGGAAATTGAGAAGGTGATTCGGGTGATCTCGCAATGAGCGACGCGACAAAGTGGCCAAGAGTAGCGGTGGTCGGCGCAGGAGCGGTGGGCGGATACTTTGGCGGAATGCTGGCGCGGGCCGGTGTGCCGGTGATGATGATCGGGCGGCGCGGGTTTGTGGAGGCGGTGAAAGCGTCGGGACTGTTGCTGGATACGGTACAGTTTCGGGAGACGGTGCATCCGGAAGTTTCAGAGGAGTTGGACGCGGTGGCGGATGCGGACGTTGTATTGTTTTGCGTGAAGTCGACGGACACTGCGGCGGTGTCGAAAGAATTGCAGAAATTTTTGGCGCCGCACGCGGTTGTGGTGAGTCTGCAGAATGGCGTAAACAACGCCGAGGAGATTTACGAGGCGTCGGGAATTCAAGCGCTGCCGGCAGTGGTTTATGTGGCGGCGGCGATGCCTGCGCCGGGGCAGGTGAGACACTTGGGGCGCGGCGATCTGGTGATTGGGCCGGAAAACGAAAAGACACGCACCGTGGCGAACTTGTTCGAACAGGCAAAAGTGCCGTGCCGGATTTCGGAGAATATTCAGGGAGAGTTGTGGACCAAGCTGGTGTGGAATTGCGCGTTGAACGCGGTGTCGGGACTGGGACGAGCGACGTATGGCGATATTATTGCGAGCAAGGATGCGAGGCAAGTGGTGGAGGCGGTCGTCTACGAAGTGCTAGCCGTGGCGAAGAAAAAAGGGATACACCCACCGGGACTGGAAGATCCGAAGGTGGCACTGGCGGGGGCGTTTCGGATTGCGGAGCAGATGAGTGGGACGCGATCGTCGACGGCGCAGGATATGACGCGAGAAAAAAAGACGGAAATTGATTCGCTCAATGGCTATGTGGCGAAGGTGGGAACGGAATTGGGCGTTCCGACGCCGGTGAATTCTACGTTGTATACGTTGGTGAAATTGTACGAGGGCAGTTTTGAGAAGGCGCAAGGGCAGGCGAGTTAGGTCGCGGATCAAAGACAATTCCTCGATTGTTGCGCAACTAGATTTCGTTGAGATTCCCTCAGAGGTTAAAGCCCCCTTTCCCGACATATATTATTGGCGCCGCTTGAAAGCCGTGTTCTAACAAAAGCATGGGGCGGTTAGTGGCGGTCTGGAGCGCGGAACGGGATGTGAATAATGGCTTCAAGGTCGATGGGCTGACCTTCTTTGGTGGCGGGCTCGAATTTCCATTCGCTAAATGCGGAGATTGAGTTGGCGTCAAGTTCGGTGTCGATACCGCGCACGAGTTGAATGCTATCGACGGTGCCATCGCGGCGGATCACGGCGTAGAGAGTGACTTCGCCTTCGACGTGAGCGGCAACGAGATTCTGCGGATATTTCGGGTCGACCTTGCGAAGAGGAGCCGGGGCGCTGAGTTCACCGGTGCGACGGACGGCTCCTGCTAAATGCAATTCGGAAAAATGAATGATCCAACTACCGGTGGCGCTGTTGAGATTCGGCATGTTGACGTTCATGGTGTAGACGCGGCGCGAAGAAAAAATCTGCTCGGGCTTGGAGCCGGGAGGAAGCGCGGCGAAATTTGGAGGACCGGTGCGCTCTGGAGGATCTTCCGAGGCGGAAGTGCGATCGGGACGTTTCAGAGTGGCGGAGGAACCGGACAGGTTGAGTTTGCCGGAACCGCCGAGACCAGAGACGGTGGCGTTGGGCTTGGGAGCGCCACCACTGATGCTGATCGAAACGGGGCTCTTCCCTGTTCCGGCTGCCCCGTTATTTGCGGTACCGGCACCGCCGCTGGGCGCTGCGGAGGAGTTTCCAGATGCGCCGGGCTTGCCTTCGGGAGAGATTGCAACACGCGCAGACAAATTTCCTTGAGGAACGGGAACGACCGGAGCCGCAGGGCCGGGCGCGGCAGAAAGAGCGATCAATGTGGAGGGTGCGCCGTTACCAGCGTTCGAAGACTCCGCGACAACATCCGGTTCAGACGCAGATTCACCGGTTTGTTTGCGTTCGGCGAGACGCGGAGCGGAGCCGGCGTTGATTTCTAATTTCGGACGGGCAGGCCCGTTGGTAGCCGTGACGATGTTTAGTTCCGCAGGGCGTTGCTCGAGGTTCGGGAGATCGAGCGGAGTTGGATCGGTCGACGCTGGGACTGATTTGGTTTTGCGCGGGCGAAGAGTGGCTAGAGTTTTTTCGCTGATTTCAATGCGAGGACGAGCGGGAGCTGCGGAGGAGGCGAGTTCGACGATGTTGGGCATGTCAGGCAGAAACTTTGGCGCGGTGGCAGGAGCGGCGGGGTTGACGAGAGTCTGCCGGGGATGCGTGGGACTGGACGCGTCGGTGTAGATGCGCTGACGAGGATGGAAGGCTTCGGTATTTTCAGGAGCGGCGGGTTTTTCTGGTTCCTTGGCGGCGGGAGCCTTGGCGCGTTCACGGGACGCGTGGAGGAGCGGGAGATCTTGAATCGGGCCGGACCAAGTGACCTCCGCATTGTCGAAGGAGGTGTTGCGGCGAGAAGCGGCGGGGAGTCCGGGCCAAGGAAAAATCAGGATGGCGGCATAGACGAGAGCTGCGGCGGCAACGGCGCGGCGCGGGAAGCGTGGTTCCACATGACAATCGCGGAAGACCGGGAATTTCGAAGAATTGTTGGAGAGACGTTCGCGCTGGAAAAATACCGGGATACCGCTGAGAAAATTCTGGTGGAAGCTATTCCAGGCGATGTTGAATTTAGGTTCGACGTGGCCGGGAAGAAGAATCGAAATGTGGTGCGCCTCGGATTGGCCCAGCAGATCGAAGGGATTGATTGGCTGTTGGGCAACAGCGGTCTGCGGCTTTTCCGGTTCGGTTGAGCCCAGCAGGTTGAGAGAATTTTCTCGCAGGTCCAGAGACATGTAACTCCGATTATAGCGTGGGCGGGCGGACCCTGCGCGCGCGTTGGGGGAGCGGCAGAAACGCCCGAAGGAAGATAGATGACGATGAGCGACGAGGGGTTTACCGGGGTTTTGCGACTAGCCGGGGGCGACGGTGGAAATCAGGCGATAGAAAGTGAGGCTGGCGTCGCCTTGGCGGAGAATGCGGACGCGCTGGAGATTGCCAACGGTTTCCGGCAAGTGGAAGGTGTAGCGATGCTCGGCGATGATGATGCTGGTGGGGGAGAGAAATTTCGCGGCGCCTAAGAACGAGAGGACGCGACGGTAGTCTTCGGTGGCGGCGTAAGGCGGGTCAAGATATATAAGGTCGAACGAAGTTGCAGACGAGGCAGGTTCGGCAGCAAGTTTTTCCAGGCCACGTAGAACATCGAGCGGGAGAACGCGCGCGCCGGATTGGATTTCAAGCGAGGCAAGATTTTTGCGGATGAGAGCCGCAGCGGGCGCGTGACTTTCGACGAAGACCGATTCGCGCGCACCACGACTGAGCGCTTCGATGCCGACTGCTCCGGTGCCGGCGAAGAGGTCGAGGAAACGTGAATCGAGAACGCGGCCGGCGAGGACGTTGAATAAGGTTTCGCGCAGGCGATCGCTGGTGGGGCGCAGAGCGTTGCCCTTGAGGGTTTTGAGTTGGCGACTACGAAATGTTCCGGCGATGACGCGCATGGTATCGATGGTATTGAGAGTACATCAACCAATGTGAGCAAGATGATAGCGGCGCTGCCACTCGGCGGGTAGCAAGCGAAGAATGCGCTGCAAAGAATCTTTTTGCGCGGGATCGCCGGCAATGGCGAAGGCTTCTTTGCGAGCAAGTTCGAGGAGTTCGCGGTCGCGTAGTGGATTGGCAACGTGGAAGCCAAGTTCGCCGGACTGGCGAGTGCCAAAAAATTCGCCGGGGCCGCGAAGTTGCAGGTCAGTCTCGGCAATTTCGAAACCGTTGGAGGTGCGGACCATGGTTTCGAGGCGGGCACGAGCTTCATCGGTGAGCCGCACGGGAGAAACGAGGATGCAGGTGGATTTCTGGGCGCCGCGACCGATACGTCCGCGCAATTGGTGAAGCTGGGCGAGGCCGAACCGCTCGGCGTGTTCGATGACCATGACAGTGGCGTTGGGAACGTCGACGCCCACTTCGATGACAGTGGTAGCGACGAGGATTTGCACTTCGTTGCGGCGGAACCGCTGCATGACATCGTCTTTTTCTTCGCTGGAGAGACGGCCGTGCAGCAAGCCAACTTTTAGTTTCGGGAAAACAGTTTTGGCGAGACGCTCGTACTCCTCCATGGCAGCTTTGAGTTCAAGCTTGGATTCCTCGATGACGGGATAAACGATGTAGGCCTGATGTCCGGCTTGGGCTTCACGGCGTAGAAATTCCCAGACACCGGGGAGATGCGACTGGGTGGTCATGCGAGTTTCGATGGGAGTACGGCCGGGAGGCAGTTCATCGAGGACGGAGACTTCGAGATCGCCGTAGAGTGTGAGCGAGAGGGTGCGCGGAATGGGAGTGGCGGTTAGAACGAGGACGTGAGGGGAGTGACCATGGCGGGCTGCTTTGTCCATCAGACGTTTGCGTTGGAGGACGCCAAAGCGGTGCTGTTCGTCGACGGCAACAAAGCCGAGTCGATGGAATTCGATGTCGTCCTCGATCAAGGCGTGGGTGCCGATGACGAGTTGCGCTTCGCCAGAGCGGATGCGTTCACGAGCTGCGGTCTTTTCGGCGGGTTTGAGGCCGCTGATGAGGAGTTCAACGTGATAGCCGCCGGAAGCGAGAAGGCGGCGTGCGGAGAGGAAATGCTGGACGGCAAGAATTTCTGTGGGAGCCATCAAGGCCGCCTGACAGCCATTTTCAATGGCGATGACGGCGGCTTGCAGAGCCACGATGGTTTTGCCGCTGCCGACATCGCCCTGGAGCAGGCGATTCATGGGGAGTGATTTTTCGAGGTCGGCGGCAATTTCGGCGAGTACACGTTTCTGCGCAGTGGTCGGTTTAAAGGGGAGAATGCGCTTAAGGGCGGCGCGGACTTTGTCTTCGCGGACGTGAAAGGCGATGGCGTCAGCTTTACGGGTGGCGATGCGATTTAGGGCGAGGCTGAGCTGATAGAGAAAGAACTCTTCGAAGATGAGGCGTTGCTGGGCCGGTGAGCGGAAAAGATTGAGTGCTTCGAGCGATTCTCCTGCGGGAGGAAAATGGGTCTGGATAACGGCGTCGCGACGGGAGGGATAGTGAAGTTTTTCTCGAAGCGGCGCGGGGAGAATCTCAGGGATCGTGGAGTCGAGATCGTGAAGAGTGGTGTAGATGGCGCGGCGAATCTGACGACTGCCAAACGTGCCAACGGCTTCGTAGATGGGAACGATGCGGCCGACTTCGGTGGAATCGAGTCCTTGGGCGCTGATGACTTCCACTTGCGGATTGACCATCTCGCGGCGCGCGGGGCGCAGCTTATCGATTTCGACTTTACCGTGCAGAATGACTTCCTGGCCGGGAGTGAGACGTCCTTCGAGATAGCCGCCGTGAAAAAATTTGCAGGGGAGCGAGCCGGAATCGTCTTGGACGAGCAAGTGGTAGATGGCGTTGCGGCCGTACATGCCGCGAACCGCCTGGCCGCTCATGACGCGGGCGCGAATGGTGTAGATATTGTTGGGCTGAATATCTTTGATTCTTGAGAAGTGGAGGCGATCTTCGTAGCGAAACGGAAGATAGTTGAGGAGATCGTCGAGAGTGTAAATGCCGCGCTTGGCGAGGAGTTCGGCGCGCTGCGGCCCCACACCTTTGATCATGCGAACTTCGGTATCTAAGCTGACGGGCATTCCTATCCTTTATATCATCTGCGGATAAGCACCGCTTTTCGTGAAACTTGCGCCTCGGGCATGCATACCGCTAGAGTGGGCGGTCGGGCTGGTGGAGCGGAGGATTCCTTGGCGGAAGAGCGATTGACAGGAAGCGACAAGCGAACGCTGCTGCTATGGATTGTTTTTGGCATTGTCGGCGCGTTGTTTGCGCACCGGTACTTTTTCCAGGCGTTTCCCGAGGCTTCCGTCGATTTCAAGATTTCGCGGCCTGAGGCGCAGAGGCGCGCGAAGGATTTCGTCGAAGGGTTGGGGGAGAACGTCAGCGGGTATCAATCCACGATTGTTTTCGATGTTGATGAAAATGGGAAGACGTATCTGGAGCGTGAACTCGGGCTGAAAAAAGCTAATGAGTTGATGTCCAGCGAGCTGCACATCTGGTTTTGGGAAGTGCGGTTTTTCCGGCCGGAACAAAAAGAAGAATACAAAGTGCGAGTGAGCCCGGGGGGACAGGTGGTGGCGTATGAGCACACCATTGATGAGACCAAACCCGCGAAGTCACTGGGGCGCGATGAAGCGTTGACGACGGCAGAAAAATTCCTGGCAGACAAATTGGGAACGGACCTGAGCCGGTGGGAATTTCTGCCGGAAGAGGCGAATTCCATGACGCGGCCGAACCGCGTGGACTGGTCGTTCACGTGGGAGCGCAAAGGATTCCGAGCGAAGGAGGCGCCGTACCGGCTGGAAGTGGGACTGCAAGGCGACCGGATCGGCGGCACACAGGAGTTTTTGCAGGTGCCGGAGGCGTGGACCCGCGGCTATCAACGGCTGCGCTCGACAAATATTTTTTACAACCAAATTGCTGTGATTCCGTATGGATTTTTGATTGGAGCGGCGCTGTGGCTGGGAATTTCGCTGACCCGGCAGGGAAAGACGACGTGGGGCTGGCCAATAAAAATTGGACTGGTGGTGGCGGTTTTATTCGCGCTGATGCAGATGAACCAGTGGGACACATTTCGCGCGGAATACGATACGCACGTGTCGTACGCGAGTTTCGTGACGCTGACGCTGGCGAAGATATTGTTGGGCGCGCTGGGTACGGGGTTGATGGTGACAATCGCGTTGCCAGCCGGGGAACCGTTGTACCGGGAAGCGCAGCCGGAACGTCTGAGGCTTTATAAGGCGTTCACAGCGCGGGGCGTGCGGTCGAAGGAGTTTTTCTGTTCGGCGTTGGTGGGACTGTCGCTGGCGGCGGCGCACATCGGATTCATCGTGGCGTTCTACATGGTCGGGAGCAAATTTGGAGTGTGGGCGCCGCAGGACTTGAACTATTCGGATGTGGTGAACACGTCGTTTCCGTGGATTGCGGGAGTGGCGATCGGGGTGATGGCGGCAACGAGCGAAGAGTTTACGTTTCGATTGTTCGCAATTCCCTTTCTTAGGAAATTTACGGGGTCGCGAGTGCTGGCAGTCATTCTGCCGGCATTTTTCTGGAGCTTTCTGCATAGCGCGTATCCGCAGGAGCCTGGATACATTCGCGGAATTGAAGTGGGGCTGATTGGAATTGTGGCGGGACTGGTGATGCTGCGCTGGGGAATTCTGGCGACGCTGACCTGGCACTACACGGTGGATGCGTCGCTGGTGGGGCTACTGCTAATCCGCTCGGATAATTTGTACTTCAAGATTTCGGGGATCGTGGTGGGGCTGGCGGCGCTGGCGCCTTTGACGTTTGCTGGTATTTCTTATTTGCGGCGAGGGCATTTTGAGGATGTGCAGGATTTACTGAATGGCGCGGATCCGGTGGGCCCGATTGAACTAGCGCGGCACACAGAGATGGAGGAAGTGCAGGTAGCGAGCCGGCGGTACGACGCGCTGAAGACGGGGACGATTGGATTTCTGGCGCTTTGCCTGGTGATTGGTGGGTTACTGGCATGGCGGATGAAGACCGAGCACATTGGGGATTACCTGCGAGTAGCGAGTGACGGTAAGGCGACAGCAGCACGAGCGAATGTGGTGATGCGTGAGCACGGATTCGATCCGGCACATTATCGCGAGGCGGCGCAATTGGTGGACACGACCAATCCGATTGCGAATGAATTTTTGCGGCGGCGCATGCCGGTGTCACAGATTAACGAGATTTATAAGGGCCAGGTGCCTGGAGCGTTGTGGCGGGTGCGTTATTTTCGCGATTCGGAGCCGGAAGAGTTTGCAATTATTTTGAGGCCCGACGGGACGCTGCATGCGTACCGGCACACGTTGCCGGAAGCGGCCAAGGGAGCTTCACTATCGAAGGACGATGCCATCACGTTGGCGGAAACATATTTGAGGACAGACAAAGAAATTGATTTGAGCCAATGGAAATTGGTGGAATCGAATTCCGATAAGAGACCAAATCGTACGGACCACACACTCACGTGGCAGAGAATTGCGCCGCTGGATCCGGTGAGACCGGGGGAGACGAAGGATTCGACGGATCACGCGTATGCACGAATGGATTTGCAGATATTGGGAGACGAGCCAGCGAATTACCGGGCCTACATCAAAATTCCGGAAGATTTCGTGCGGGCGCAGGAAGAGCAGAATTTGCCGCGGACATTACTGCTGATCACGGAGGGCTTGCTGGCGCTGGGACTTTTCATTGCGGTACTGGTGTTTTATTTCAAGTCGTTCCGGACCACGCCCGCTGTGGCGGTGCCCTGGAGGCGGATGGTTCGGTGGGGTTTGGTGGGACTGGCTGCGACGGCGGTTAACTTTTTGTTAGGGCGCGGGATTCCAGGAATTCTGGCGAACTACCGGACGGAAGTATCGCTGCACACGTTTTTCGGAATCACAGCAGTGGGACTGCTGCTGGTGGGGACGCTGGTGTTTGGGGTGTTTGTTCTGCTGTTTGGTTTGGCGTGGCACTTTGCGGCGCGAACGTTTGGAGAAGAGCGGTTGCCGACGTGGCTTGGGATGCCGTCAGAGTATTATCGTGACGCCTTTTGGATAGCGGCGGGAGGATCGGCGGCGCTGATCGGAATTCGGCGGTTGCTTGATGTGATTTCGGCGCGGTTGCCGGTGCTGCATCGCGGTGTACCGTCGTCGTTCGGAGGATCGTTCGATGCGGTGTATCCGGCGGCCGCGGTGATCGGAGGCACGATTGTGCTGGCACTGTTGGTCACTGGAGTACTGGGGTTGGCGGGCGGCTTTGTAGGTGCGGAGATACGAGTGAGATGGCTGAGAATGGCGCTATTTTTCGGCGTGGCGATTGGATTGATATCGAACTGGGGAAATGGAGCGGATTTCGTGTGGCAACTAGTGGCCAACCTGGTGCTGCTGGGGTTTGTGGTGTTTGGGATACGGAATGTGGCGCGATTCAATGTGCTGGGATTGTTTTTGGTTGTGGCTTGCACCGGGTTATTAGCTGGTGGACTGGAACTTTTGAGACAGCCCGCTACGTATTACCGTGTGAACGGGTATTTTGTGATGGCAGGTCTGGTCGGGTTGCTGGCTTGGCCGCTGGTAAGCTGGCGGCTGGGAAGCAATGTGACACAGGCCAAAATGTAGAACTCGGCGCTTGCGCGGGGCAACCTGTCTGCATCCAAGCGGAATAGGTTAAGGCACCAGAAACATGTTGCCTAGTGCTCACAAACGTGTTTATTTTGCGTCCAACGGTTCTGACGGCGGTCCGGGCGGTGCCCTGACGCAGCAGGCCGAGTCTACAAAGCATTTTGGTGAAGACAGTTGCACCAAAATCGGCAAAGAGAAAGCGAATATGCCGTTGACCCGTTGGAGTCTGGCGTTTGCAGATGAGACCGGCCAAAACAGCAGCACCAGCGCTGCGGTGGCCACGGTGACCTCTTTGGCGACTCTGGAAGACCGCACCCTGGTCCAAGAAGCGCAACTCGGAAACCGTGCTGCGTTTGAAGAGTTGGTGCGCCGGTATGACCGGGATGTGCTGCGACTGGCGCTGAACTTGATGAAGCGCACGGAAGATGCGCGTGACGTATATCAAGAAGCATTCCTGAAGGTCTATCGCAACCTGCATCGATTCCGTTTTGAGTGCAGCTTTTACACCTGGCTGTATCGCATTGTGACCAACGTGTGCCTGGACCATCTGCGGCGGAGGCAAGCGCGCCCGGAAGATCAGGCTCCGGAACTGCATGCGGCGCAATTCGAAGAGGGTGGGACGGATTTCTTCGAGAGGCAGAAGGAACACCGGCCGGCGCTAGATCCTGAGAAATACTTGATGGGCGTGGAAATCAAGGCGAAATTGGCTGCGGCCATGAAGAGTTTGTCGCCGCGAGAACGCATTGTGTTCGAAATGAAGCATTACCAGGGACTGAAGCTCCGAGCCATCGGAGATGCCCTGGGAACCAGTGAAGAAACGGTGAAGAATTCGTTGTTCCGGGCCACGCGTAAGCTCCGCGGAGAATTGGGAGTGCTGCGATGAGTGGGCTGGAAATGCACAAATCGTGCGATGAAATTGCACCGCTGCTGGTGTTCTTTGCGTGCGGCGAAGTAACCGAGCAGGAACGTGCTGAAATCGAGGCGCATGTGGCGGTGTGCGCGGAGTGCCGCGACCAACTGGCGGGCGAGCAAGAATTTCATAGCGCGCTGGGGTCGACGATTTCCGCGGCAGATGAACTGGATGGGACCGGCGCGTTGTTGGCGCAATGCCGCAGCGAATTATCGGAAAAGCTCGATGATTTGGCACGGCCGGTAGTGGAAGAAAAGACGCCAGCATTTGCTAAGTTGCGGTGGTGGATGGCGCTGCATCCGGCCTGGAGTGCAGCGCTACTGGTGCTGCTCGGGCTGATGGGCGGCGCGGAGCTCACCCAATGGTTCACCGGCAGAAACAATGCGAAGGCGCTGGACGAGGCGGTGAATGTACGGCCAAGTCCGCGATTCACGGAAGACCAGCTTTCGAAGATGGCGGTGGCGGGCGTGAATCTGACTCCTTCGGCGGCAGCGGGCGGGCAGAATGTGCGGCTGCAACTGAGCGCGGAAGAGCCGATGGTGCTGATGGGGAATCTGGATGATTCGGATGTGCGGGGAGTGCTGACGTACATCGTGAAGAATGGACAGCGGTTCGATCCCGGATTGAAATTGGATTGCCTGGATGCATTGAAGGCGCGGGCACAGGATTTGGAAGTGCAAGGAGCGCTGCTAGCCGCCGCACGTAAAGATCAGAATCCTGCAGTGCGGCTGAAGGCATTGGACGCGCTGAGGAACTCTTCTTCAGATCGCGTGGTTCGGGAGACATTGCTGCAGGCTTTGCAACATGATGTGAACCCTGGGGTGCGCGTAGAGGCGGTTAACATTTTGGTAAGTTCGCTGGAATCGGAGAAGCCGGAAGCGCTGGCACCGCTGGAATCGATTGTAGATTCGAGTAACGCAAAGGTGAGGGCGATATCGAGCAGCACGAAAAACTCCGAGGCGGAAGAATCGCTGGAGAATGTTGTGCGGACGCTGGAAGAATTGCAGCGAAACGATCCGAACCGGTATGTGCGGTTGCGCAGCGCCGCGGCGCTGCGGCAGATCAATGAGCGCAACGATCAGTAACAGTAGGCGTTGAAAGCAAGCGGCATTCGAATGTGCTTTGGATCTGAACGATGAAATTCCAGGTTAGCCATGCAGTTTCTCGGTACCGGTGGAATCGGATGCGGACGCTGCGAAATGCGTTCGCGATCCTTGCGGTAGCTGCGGGCTGGTCTGCCTTGGCGAAAGCCAATTTCGCTGAAAACTTGGCGCCGCACGCGGCGGTGGACCGCTCTGGCGAAATCGCCACGCAGAATGGATTGTCGCTGCACTTCGCCGCGGATTTGGGCTCAGTGACAATTGAAACGCTGCCTCCCATGGCAGCTCCCGTCGTGCGGTATAAGGTGCACGTTGAAACCGATGCGCGAGAGCCGGTGGCCCAAGCACTGCTAGAAAAATACACATTAGGGATACATAACACGCCGACGGGAGTGACGCTGACGGGCGGCCTGCCGTCTTCACACATAGCATCGGCGCATAATGCGCAATTCTGGGTGCAATTCGTGATCAGCGTACCTGCCAATTACAATTTAAACGTGACGACCGGCGGAGGAGACATCGAAACGGCGGATATTGGCGGTCACGTGTTTCTGAATACCGAGGGCGGGAACATCAAGACGGGTCGGCTGGGTGCGCTGGCGCGGGGCACGGGGACGGCGGATACGCCGCTGGCGAAAGTGGTGACGCAGGGCGGACATATCACGGTGGAGGATGTGTACGGCGATCTGGATGCGTTCACGGCGGGCGGCCACATTCAGGCGGGAAACATCAACGGAAGCGCGAAATTGCGCACTGGCGGCGGGCACATTCGCGCAGGCCGGATTAAGGGCGCGGCACGATTGGAAACGGACGGTGGAAATATCACGGTGGGCGAGGCGGGCGCGGCATTGGGCGTTCGCACCGGCGGCGGGCAAATTGATTTAGGGGAAGTGCACGGATCGATCCACGCGCAGACGGCGGGTGGCGGCATTCGTGCGATGTACATCGCTGGGCCAATGGAAATGCAGACGAATGGCGGAAGCATTTGCCTGACGAGGGTGGCGAACACGGTGCGCGCGGAAACTGGCGGCGGAACGATTACGGCATGGATAACGCCGGATGCTCGCGATGTGAATCATGTGGTGCAGTTGCCGGGTCCTTCGCAACTGGGATCGAGCACCGGAGATATTGTGGTGTTTCTGCCTCGCAACATCGCCGCAACGATTGATGCGACGGTGGAGAATGGCGGTCCGACGCGGATTGAATCGGATCCGTCGCTGCAATTGAATGTGCAAGCGCAGGCCGACGGCCTGGTTCACGCGCTCGGAGTGCTGAACGGTGGAGGAGCGCTGCTGAAACTGCGAACCACGGCAGGGAAGATCCGTCTGCAGTATGTAGATGCGGAAATGGGATTGCGGCAATCGCTACAGCAGGAGCAGATGGAGCGATTGTCGTGGAAATTGAATGATGCCGGCGTGGAACGAATGAAGATGGCACCCGACAACCCGATGCAGAACGCGCATGTGGGCGGAGGAACTGCCACGGAGGAAAAGCGCGATTGGCTGGACGCGATGATGGACCGGCTGGAGGCGGCGGTAACAGGCGGAGTGCATGAAGATTCGGACGAATTCAGGAAACGCATCGTGAACTGTTGCAAGGCGCCAGAGTATCCGGTGTTGGCAAAGCGTGCAGGGCTGCAAGGAATTGTGCGTTTGCAGGTGAGAGTGAAGGGGGATGGCAGCGTGAATGTGGACAAGGTGTTGGAGGGACAGCCCACATTGGTAGATGCCGCGACGGTAGCGGTGCGGCAATGGCGTGCGAATCCTGAAGAAATTGGCGGAAGAAAAGTGGATGTGATTTCGACGGTAACTTTTAATTTTACTCTGCACTGAGCGCAAGGTTCGGGGTGAACGCAAGAGTGCTTTTGCGTTTTTGGCTTTCGGTCGATCCGGGGATTCTGGTCGGTGGTGGTCAACTCGAAGGAGGCAGTATGAAATCTCGCTCCGCATTCGGGCTCTGCGCAGTAGTGTTGCTGTCGGTATTTTCGGCGGTGGCTCCGGCGTGTTTTGGGGTGACACGAGAATTCACGCAAACGTATCCGCTAAAGGCGGATGGAAGTTTTGAATTGAATAATGTGAATGGGACGGTGCGCATCGAAGGTTGGGATAAGGATGCGGTGGAAGTGCGCGCGGTGAAGAGTTCACCAGACCGTGAATCGAATCTGGATCTGGTATCGATTGACGTGGATTCGAAACCCGGGGCGCTGACTATATCGACGAGGTATCCGCAGGAAGAAGGCGTGGAAGTTGCGGTGGACTATACGGTGCATGTGCCGAGGCGCGCCTTGTTGACGCACGTGAACAATGTGAATGGAACGGTGCGGGTGATGGATCTGGACGCGATCGGGGATTTGCATACAGTGAATGGAAACATCGAGATTTTGGAGGGTGGCGGAGACGTTCATGCGCACACCACCAACGGGAATGTGTACTTGGAGTTGAAACACCCCGGAGATGCGAAGGGAACGCTGGCGGAGACCACCAACGGCTCGGTGTGGCTGGCCATTCCTTCGGACTTGCAAGCGGACCTGGAAGCGCGTTGCATGAATGGAAACTTCTCGACGGAACTGCCGTTCATGATGCAGGGGGCGACACAGCGAGTACTGCACGGGAAACTGGGACACGGCGGGATACCGATCCGGTTGGGCACAGTGAATGGAGCGATTCGAGTGGTGGCATTGAAGTCGACGGTTTAGCGTTTGCTCCGTCTAAGAGAGAAAGGAGAGCACAACAAATGAGCAAACGAACATTTTGGATCACGATGGGAGCAGGCGCACTGAGCGTAGCGTTGATTGCACTGCCGGGAATTTCGGCGAAGAAGCAGGAAATTGGCCCGGCGACGCTGGCGCAGTTGCAGGAAAAACTTCAGGAGTTGCAGGGTTACGTCTCGGACGAGGCGCCAGGCTCACTGCCGGGCCAAGAAGACTTGCAGGTGGTTACAAATCCGGGCGGAGGATGGCTGGGAGTTGGCGTCTCAGAAATTACGACGGATAAGGCGAAAGAGCTGAAGCTGCCAGCAGAGCGCGGAGCATTGCTGGGCAAAATTATTCCAGACAGTCCAGCAGCGAAGGCCGGATTGAAGCAAAACGATGTGATCACGGAGATCAACGGGCAGCGGGTGGAAGGCACGGCGCAATTCCGACGAATGATTCGGGAGATTCCGGTGGGCAGGACGGCGCAACTGAACGTGTGGCGCGACGGGAGATCGCAGATGGTCAGCGTGACGATTGGAAAAGCGGAGCCGCGCGGGGCGATGGCGATGGTGATGCCGAGTCCGGGCAGCTATACATTCCGGATGCCAGAGGTCCAGGAACTACCAGACTTGTCGGAGCTTTCGCAGTTGGACGATATGCATAATTTTGCAATGTTGGGCTCGGGGCATCCGCGGTTGGGAATCGACGCAGAAAATCTGGAAGGAGACTTCGGAAATTATTTTGGAGCTCCTGACGGAGAAGGCGTTCTGGTTCGGAATGTTTTTGGCGATTCCCCGGCGGCGAGGGCCGGGATGAAGGCTGGGGACGTGATTACGAGCGTGAATGGAGAGCGAATTCGATCGGTGAGTGAACTGCGGGAAAAGCTGGGAACAAATAAAGATGGAAAAAATGTGAAACTCGGCTTGCTGAGGAACAAGGCGGAAATGTCCGTGAACGTGGAAGTGCCGGCGCCCGCGAAGCATGAAGCGCATCACCTTGCGGAGAGGACAACGATTTAGAAGCAAGTTGAAACGATGAGTTTGGTCAAAGAGCCCGGTTCGTGAATCTGCGCGCCGGGCTTTTTATATCTGCCGGGCAGAGCAGGGCGCGGCGGCGTTAAGAGCTTGCGACACCGGCTAACTACCTTGGCCGTACTTACGAATAAGGCGGAAAGGGCGGCGGAGGGCATCCCAGAGCCAGAAGCCGCGGTCTTCCGCACCTTCAGTCCAATCTTCTTCGGTTGGAGAGAGTGACAGACGGGTCAGATAGCGCGCACCGGCGATGCCTCCGCCACCCATACTCAAGCGAAACATGGCGCGTTGAAGAAGCCGCGGCGGGGCGTAACCAGCGAATGGCAACCATTGCGCAATTTGTTGGCAGAGTGAGGTAACTTCGCGATCGCGCGCGATTCGTTCGGACACTTCTGCGGGGAGCTTGACGCTGAGCAGTACGGCGCCTAGCTGCAGACCGACAAGCAGCATGCGTTGGGCACCAACGGCGTCTGCGGCTTGCCAGGCTTGCTGCCAATTGATTTCTGGATGACGGGTGACCAGCGCGGCCACATCGGCAACCCACATCAGGCGCTCCCAGAAATGCTTGGCACCGTGAATGCAATTCAGCAGCAACTCATCCTCAAGACTGAGGGTGGGAACTTGGCGGCCCTCGAGGGGAAGAGTGCGGCTGCGGCTGTAGAGATCCTGAATGGGCATGGGACGCGGGTAGTAGCGGAAGGTGTGCTCGGTATGAAGTTCGATGATGCGTTGCGTGCCGGGTCGGGTGAATAGATATTCACCGGGAATTTTTTCTGCACGGATGGCACTCTCGGGCACGTCTGCTTCGAAGCCCAGAGCAACCATGCGCTGGCTGGCGGTGAGAATGACGGAATGGCGGACGAGCAAATCGAGATCGACGTAACTGCGGATGGCGGAGTCGCCATAAGCAAGTAGAGAGATGATCGGACCTTTGACCAGGATGGTCTGAACGCCGGCGGCGGAAAAATCGTTGAGAATCTGAAAAAGCTCAGCGGTCATGCTGAGGGTGAAAAGATGCTGGGCGCGCATGCGGGCTTGTAGTTTCTCGCGAGCTTCTTGAGGGACATCTTGAAAATTGAGGGCCTGCACGCGCTGCGCAAGAAGTCCTAAGACGCTGTGCTCCTCTGCCAAGTCGAGAAGGAGGTGCCAGTCGAGAGGAACGCGGAGGCACTCCGTGACAGTGGAAGTATCTGGATTCGGAGAGGCACAGGCAAGCAGAAGAGCCCACTCGTTGTCGATGGGGTGCGTGGCAAATGGTGGCAAGGCTGACGACAGAGGCGGCTCCCCGGATGATTTCGTCAGTGTACACCCGGCCGCATCGCGATGCAGGAGCGGAAGCGAAGGCCGAAGTCAGGTAGCAACGACGTCCGAAGGCTTGCGGTTGCGGGAGAGAATGTCTGCGGCATCCTTGAGGATTAGTTCGCAGAGCAAATTTATTTTTTGCGGATCGGTACTGGGAACGATGCGGCGGATGGGAACGGATCGGACGAGACGCGCAAGCGTATCGAATTCCACGGCGCGTTGTTGGCGATCGAGGAGCCAATTCATGTAGGTATTCTGGACTAACTCCAAGAGCGCGATGCGCGGGCGGACAACTTCGAGGCGAGGTGCAGTGGGCTCTGGGCTGCGGGGAGAAAAAAGGTAGATGAGGCCGAGGGGAAGCTCATGGGAGGCGAAATGAGCCTGCTGGCCATCAAGGGCGAGATAACGCTTCTCCCAGACTGGGGTGAGCTGCGGGAGGGCGTCTGGGGAGCCGAGGAGCTTGGTGACGGAATCAGGCCAGAGATTGACGCGAGGGTATCCGGGAACGGCGTGGAACTGGCGGTTGGCTTCGCGAAGAGGAACGATGTCTTCGCTGAGAACGGGAATGCCACGGAGCGCAAGAGCGGCGGCGGTGGTGGATTTGCCGTAACCCGCATCGCCGCAGAAGGCGACGGCCCGGCTAGCGAGGTTGACGGCACTGGCGTGGAGCGAGGTGATGTGTCGTTGGCGCAGAAGGAAGCCCATGATGGGGCCGAGGAAATAGGTGGCAAGATCTTCGGAAGTTAGAGGAGGCTCGACGGCTCCCCAGACGCGACGGGATTCGCCATTGATGACGAATTGTGCGCCGTCGGAGTAGGCGAAATGGAAGAATTGCGCGTCTCCGTGTTCGGTCAAAAGAAAGGAGGCGTCGGTGAGAGGTTCCGAATCGGAACGTTGCGAACGAAGACGCTGTGGCAACAATTTGGCTTGGGTGACCCAATCTGGTTGCGAACCGGTTTCGAAAGCAACGTCCGGAGTAGCTATTGTGCCCGGAAGAGGCGAGGGGCCTTCAATTTTACTGGCGGATCGGATTCCAAGGCCGTAGACCTGGTAGGAATAGCGCACAGACACTATCCTAGATTAATTCGCCTTATTTGGGGAAATCTTACTTGCCGGTGCGGCGGTTTGGATTGCGAGGGTTGGTCTGATTGTCGCGCTGCCCGTGCTGACCAAGAGATAATGTCATTTCCCTTAAGTCGCCATAAACAAGCAGTTTGGGTGCGTGATATGG